>NZ_JBYSZY010000018.1:76752-108219 GCF_058787635.1 Variovorax sp. FW305-3-2-15-B-LB1
GCACTGGGCCGCGCCTTCATGCGCGGCGCGGCCCAGTGCGGTGCGCTTGCGCGGCGTGGAAGTCGGGTCTTGCGGATCGATCTCGACCACCCAGCCGTAGCGGTTCGATTCGTTCGGGTGCTTGGCCACATCGAAGCGTTCTTCGTGCTCGTGCCAGCGGTACTTGGCGCCGTTGCCCTTCTTGAGGCCCCAACGCTTCTGGTGCGCGTCGGGCGTGGTGGTGCCCTCGAAGTAGTCGGCGAAGTTTTCCTCGCAGGTCAGGTAGGTGCCCCACGGCGTCTGGCCGTTGGCGCAGTTGTTGAAGGTGCCGAGCACCTGCGTGCCCGAGGGGTCGCCCGCGGTGCGCAGCATCGGGTGGCCGGCCGCGGGGCCGGTGAGCGTCATCGGCGTGAGCGCGGTGATGCGGCGCGCGAAACGCGAAGGCAGCACCTGCTGCCAGGCCGCGCCGTCGCGCTGCAGCTCGATCACCGACACGCCGTGCGCATGCATCGACTTGCGCACCTTTGCGGCGCTCCAGGTCTTCATGCCGTCGGTGTGCAGCAGGCCGTCGTCCACGTACTCGTGGTTCAGCACCAGCAGGCCGCGGTTCGATCCATCGAGCGGGAAGAAGGCCATGCCGTCGTGGTGCATGCCGGCCTGCAGCGCCTGGTCGTCGGCGGAGTCGGAGGCATCGGTCTTGAAGGCGGGCATGCGGCCCGCGATGCCCGTGGGGTCGCCCCAGCGGTACAGCACCTGCGTGCGGTAGCCCTCGGGCACGACCACCTGGTCGACCGCCGCCATGGGCACGCTCTTGAAACCGATGGCGCGGCCCAGGCCGCTCACGGCGTTGCTGCTACTGCCGCTGCCCGTGCTGGCACAGCCGGCCAACGGCCCGAACAGGCCCGCCACGGCCGCCGCCAGGCCGCCGCGCACGAAGACCCGCCGCTGCGGATCGGACACGTCGTGAATGGTGGGATTGCCGGAGGGGTTCGAGTCCTCCATGCGCGCGAAGTCTTTGGCCATGTCCTGGGGGTCCGTGGGAATCGTGGGAGCCTGCGATGCTCCCGCGCGCCCATGAAGCCGTCATGACAGGGGTTCGAAGCGCACGTCACCCCAGGGCTGCGAGCCGCCGTGGTTGTTGTTGCCGCGTGGCTGCTCCCGGCGTTCGCGCCGCCAGTCCCACGGCGGCGTCGGCGCGGTGTCGGCCCACAGGCCGATGTGCTGCGCGCGCGCCGCGGCCTCGAGGCGGAACAGGTCGCCACCGCGCTTCTTCGCGATGCCGTGGTAGTCGTACACCCAGGCCCAGCCTTCGGCCACCAGACGGCGGCCGGCGTCCTCGCCGTTGCAGCGCACGTCGGCCACGGTGCGGCCGTAGCGGTCGGTGTCGCGTTCGGTGATGACGGCCTTCTCGGCGTAGCACAGGCGACTCAGCGCCTGGCGGCTGCGCTGGCCGTAGGGCTGCGCTTTCTCCGGCGCGTCGATGGCGGCGATGCGCACCTTGACCTGTTCATAGGCGCCGCTGCGACCGCAGCGCGCGGTGAGCGTGTCGCCGTCGCTCACGCCGACGACGAGGCAGGTGCGCGGCGACGCGGCATGGGTCAGCAGCGGGAGGGAAAGGCCGAGGGAAAGAAGCAGGAAGACGGGGCGAAAGCGCATGCGGAAAGGGAACGGAACACGGGGCCGGGAATGGCCGACGATTCTCGGCGCGAAGTGAACGCGCCGCCCTTCGGATGCATTTGTTTTCGTCTTCGCTTCAGCGCGCGGCCGGCGCGCCCGTCGACTTGCGCACCACCAGCTCCGGCCGCAGCACCACGGTGGAAGCCGAGAGCGCCTGTCCGTCGATCTCCTCGAACAGCATCTCGGCCGCGCGCCAGCCGAGTTCGCGGTGCGGCAGCCGGATGGTGGTGAGCGGCGGATCGACCATGTCCACCAGCGGCATGTCGTTGTGGCCGGTGATGGAGATGTCCTTCGGCACGCGCAGGCCGGCCTCGCGCAGCGCGTCGTAGGCACCCAGCGCCACGAGGTCGTTGCAGCAGACCACGGCCTGCGGCGCGGCGCCGGCCGCGAGCATCTGCTTCATCGCGGCCGCGCCCGCCTCGCGGCTGTAGCTCGCGCACTCGACGATGCGGGCCGGCTTCATGCGGTGGTCGCGCAGCGCCTGCTCCACGCCCAGCAGGCGGCCCACGCCGGTGGGGATGGTCTGCGGCCCCGCCAGGTGCGCGATGCGCTTGTGGCCCAGGCCCACGAGGTGGTCGACCGCGAGCTTCATCGCCAGCCGGTCGTCGCTCACCACGGCGGGCAGGCGGCCGGTCTCGTCGGCGCGGTTGACGAGCACCGCCGTCATGCCGGCCTTGGCGACGAAGTCGACCAGCGGGTCGTCGCGCGTGGCGGTAGCCAGGATCACGCCGTCCACGCGCTGCGCCAGCATGCGCTCGAGCACCGGCCGCGCGAGCGCCGGGTCGACCACGTTGGTGACGAACACGAAGTAGCCGCGCGCCGCCGCGCTGGCCTCGATGCCTTGCAGGATCGGCGGGAACACCGCGTTCGTGATGTCGGGCACCAGCACGCCGATGGTGTGGGTGCGGCCCGTGCGCAGCGCCGAGGCTGCGCGGTTGGGCCGGTAGCCCAGGCGCTGCGCGGCCTCCTCGACCACGCGCAGCACCTCGTCGCTGATCAGCGAGCGCTTCTCGGGGCTGAGCGCGCGCGACACGGTCGACACATGCACCCCGGCGGCACGGGCGACGTCGCGGATGGTGACGGGGCTGGAAGGGGGATGGGTGCTCATTGGTGCAAACGATTGTTGGTCATCCGGTGCGCCATGGTTGGCGAATTCCCATTCTGGCGTCCCGGATACCCGCCATTTTACTTTTCCAGAATCTGACTTAAGATCATGCAAACGATTGCAAGGATTGCAGATGAACATCGCCACCTCCCCCGATTCGGTGCTCGGCTTTGCGCTCGACGCCATGCAACGCACCCCCGATCCGCGCCTGCGCACCGTGATGGACGCGCTCACGCGCCACCTGCACGCCTTCGTCCAGGAGGTAAAGCTGAGCGAGGAGGAGTTCGAGCAGGCGCTCGAATTCATCGTCGCCATCGGCCACGCCACGGGCGAGACCAAGAACGAGGTGGTGCTGGCGGCCGACATCCTGGGCGTGTCCACGGTGGTGGCGCTGCAGAACAACCAGGACCCGCACGGCGAATCGCCGGCCGCCCTGCTGGGCCCCTTCTGGCGCGCCAACTCGCCGGCCTGCGCGGCGGGCGAGAGCATCGCGCGCTCGGGCACGCCCGGCACGCCGCTGGAGGTGACCGGCACGGTGTGCGATGTGGGCGGGCAGCCGATGGCCGGCGTCACGGTCGACGTGTGGCAGGCCTCGCCGGTCGGGCTCTACGAGAACCAGGACCCGGAACAGGACGACATGAACCTGCGCGGGCGCTTCACCACCGATGCCGAGGGCCGCTTTCATTTCCGCAGCGTGCGCCCCGCCGGCTACCCGGTGCCCACCGACGGGCCCTGCGGCGTGCTGCTGCGCGCGCAGCAACGCCACCCGAACCGGCCCGCGCACCTGCACTTCATGCTGAGCAAGCCGGGCCACAAGGTGCTGGTCACGCAGGTGTTCGCCGACGACGACGAGAACCTGGAGAGCGACCCGACCTTCGGCGTGACGCGGCAACTCATCGGCCGCTTCGCGCTCGCGCCCGATGGCCGCAGCGCCACGCTGCAGTACGACTTCCAGCTGGAGCCGGGCGAGATGAAGTTCCCCCGCCCGCCGATCCCCTGATTCCGCAACTTCCCTTCATCCCATGAGCTTCGATCCCCAATCCCGACTCCACGGCAAGATCGCCGTCATCACCGGCGGCCTCGGCGCCATCGGCTACGCCACGGCCACGCGGCTGGCCGCGCTGGGCGCCACCTGCGTGCTGCTGCACCGCGGTGGCGACAACAACAACGCCGCCGCGCGCGCCGCCGCCCTGCCCTCGGACAGCGGCCAGCGCCACGGCGCGATCCGCGCCGACATCGTCGACACGCCGAGCCTGCAGGCCGCCGCCGCCGAGGTGAAGGCCGCGCACGGGCGCTGCGACATCCTGGTCAACAGCGCGGGCCACACGCAGCCCGTGCCGGCCGGCGACCTCGACGCGCTGACCGACGACCTCATCGACGACCTGCTGCGCGCCAACTTCCGCGGCGTGTTCGCCACCATCCGCGCCTTCGCGCCGATGCTCAAGGCCACGGGCGACGGGCTGGTGGTCAACATCTCGTCCATCGCCGGTTTCACGGGCGTGGGCAGCAACCTCGCGTACGTCGCGGCCAAGGCCGGGCTCGACGTGGTGGGCGATGCGCTGGCCAAGGCGCTGGCGCCGGCGGTGCGCGTGGTGTCGGTGTCGCCGGGCGCGGTCGAGTCGGGCTTCGTGCCCGGGCGCGGCGCCGAGTTCGCCGACAAGATGGCCAGCACCACGCCGCTGGGGCGCATCGGCAAGCCCGACGACGTGGCGGCCACCGTGGAGGCGCTGGCCACCACGCTGCGCTTCGTCACCGGCACGCGCATCGTGGTCGACGGAGGGCGCCACCTGTGAACAACGCGAAGACGCTCATCACCTGCGCCGTCACGGGCAACCTCGTGAAGCCCGAGCAGACGCCGCACCTGCCGATCACGCCGATGCAGATCGCCGACGAATGCCTGGCCGCCGCCGAAGCCGGCGCGGCGCAGGTGCACATCCACGTGCGCCACCCGGAGACGGGCAAGCCCTCGATGGAGGTCGCGCTGTACCGCGAGGTGGTCGACCGCATCCGCCGCGAGAACCGCGAGCTGATCGTGAACCTCACGACCGGGCCGGGCGGGCGCTTCATTCCGAGCGAGGACGATCCGAAGATCGCCGCGCCCGGCACCACGCTGCTGCCGCCCGAGAAGCGCGTGGAGCACATCGCGCTGATCCGGCCCGACGTGTGCTCGCTCGACCTCAACACCATGAACTCCGGCCCCGACGTGGTGATCAACACACCGAAGAACGTGCGCCGCATGGCGAAGGTGATGCGCGAGGCCGGCGTGAAGCCCGAGCTGGAGATCTTCGACTCGGGCGACATCCACCTGGCGCTGGACCTGATCGCCGACGGCACGCTCGACGGGCCCGCCATGTGGACCTTCGTGCTCGGCGTGAAGTACGGCTTCGCGCCCACGCCCGAGACGCTGCTCTATGCGCGCAACCTGCTGCCGCGCGGCGCCTTCTGGAGCGCCTTCGGCATCGGCCGCACGGAGTTCCCGATCGTCGCGCAGTCGTGGCTGCTGGGCGGCCACGTGCGCGTGGGCATGGAAGACAACATCTACCTCGAGAAAGGCGTGCTGGCCGAAAGCAACGCGCAGCTCGTGGCGAAGGCGCGCGACATCCTGCGCAGCCTGGGCGGCGACGTCGCCAACCCGCGCGAGGCCCGCGCGATGCTGGGGCTGGCCGACACCCGCGCCGTCCAGGGAGCTGCACGATGAGCGCCGCCACTCTGGAACCCCGCGCCCTGCGCGTGAACGGCAAGGCTGCCAACCTCGACGCGCTGCACCTGGAGGCCGCGCCGCAACCCGAACCCGTGGCGCCGCCCGGCCATGCCGTGGTGCGCGTGATGGCCGCCGCCGTGAACCCGAGCGACGTGAAGGCCGCGCTGGGCCTGATGCCGCAGGCCGTCTGGCCGCGCACGCCGGGGCGCGACTTCGCGGGCACCGTGGTGAACGGCCCTTCGGAATGGGTCGGCCGCGAGGTCTACGGCTCGGGCGGCGACATCGGCATCACGCGCGACGGCTCGCATGCGCGCTACCTCGTGCTGCCCGAAGCGGCGCTGCGTGCCAAGCCCCAGGGCATCTCGATGGACGAGGCCGGCGCGGTGGGCGTGCCCTTCGTCACGGCCTACGAGGGCTTCCGGCGCAGCGGCATGCCGCAGGCGGGCCAGACGGTGCTGGTGCTGGGCGCCAACGGCAAGGTCGGGCAGGCGGCGGTGCAGCTGGCCGCGCAGGCCGGCGCGCGCGTGATCGCGGTGCAGCGCGGCCCCGGGCCCTTCGCAGGGTTCGCGAGCGCGCCGGTCGACGTGGTCGATGCGCGCCACCACGCCGACGTGGGCGCGCAGGTGCGCGAGCTCACCGACGGGCGCGGCGCGCACATCGTCTACAACACCGTGGGCAGCGCCTACTTCGAGGCCGCCAACAAGGCGATGGCCAAGGGCGCCACGCAGATCTTCATCGCCACGCACGACCGCGCGGTGCCCTTCGACATCTTCGCGTTCTACCGCGGCATGCACACCTACGTGGGCATCGACTCGCTGGCGATGGACTGCGTGGCCTCCACCGCGCAACTCGACGCGATGCGCGAAGGCTTCGAGCGCGGCACGCTGAAACCCTTTCCCGTGGCACGCCACTTCGCGCTCGACGAAGCGATCGATGCCTACCGGCTGGTGCTGTCGGGCAGCACCGACCGCGTCGTGCTGCGCCCCTGACCCCCAAGGACACCCACCATGCATGTGACCCGTTTCAGCGAGGCGCCGCACTACGAGGCGCCCAACCACTTCGACATGCGCTGCCTGCGCCTGCAGGGCAAGGAGGCCGGCCCCTCGACGCAGATGTGGATGGGCATGAGCCAGATCCTGCCGGGCGGCCGCACCGGGCTGGACGGCTCGCCGATGGAAAAACTCTACCTCGTGCTCGAGGGCGAGCTGCACGTCGTCGGCGAACTCGACGGCGCGCACCAGGAAGACGTGCTGCTGCCCTACGACAGCTGCCGCTTCGCGCCCGGCGAGAAACGCCAGCTCGAGAACCGCAGCAACCGCCCGGTGCTGGTGGCGCTGGTGATGGCGAACGCACCGCCCGCCTAGCGCGCTCCTTTCCCAGTCATTCATCGCTCGCACCAACAAATCAACGGAGACAAGACGCATGAAGAAGACACTCCCCTGGAGCCGCCGACAGGCACTCACGGTCGCCGCGGCACTCGCGGCCTGCACGCTCGGCGGCGCCCATGCACAAGGCGCGTGGCCGGGCACGCAGCCCATCAAGCTGGTCGTGCCCTTCACGGCAGGCAGCGGCACCGACATCGTCGCGCGCCTGGTCGCCGAAAAGCTCGGGCCCGCGCTGGGCACCAGCGTGATCGTCGACAACCGCCCCGGCGCGGGCGGCACGCTGGGTGCGGCCATCGCCGCCAAGGCGCCGGCCGACGGCTACACGCTGCTGGTGCATTCGGCCGGCCACCTCGTGAACCCGTGGATCTACAAGGGCCTGTCGTACGACACACTGAAGGACTTCACGGGCGTGACGCCGATGGCCAGCCTGCCCAACGTGCTGGTGACCGCGCCCTCGCACTTCACCGACGTGAAAGACCTCGTGGCCAAGGCGAAGGCCAAACCCGGCGGGCTGAACTACGGCTCCGCGGGCAACGGCTCCGCCACGCACATGAATGCCGAGGTGTTCCGCCTCGCGGCCGGCGTCGACGCGCAGCACGTGCCCTTTCGCGGCACACCCGAAGCCATGACCGAGGTGATGGCCGGACGCGTCGACTGGTTCTTCGCGCCGATGGTGTCGGCGCTGCCGCTGATCAAGAGCGGCAAGCTGAAGGCGCTGGCCGTGGGCACCGCCGGTCGCTCGTCCGCCTTGCCCGACGCACCCACCACCGTGGAGGCCGGCGTGCCGGGCTCGACCTACCTGTTCTGGGTCGGCCTGTTCGCGCCCGCCAAAACGCCGCAGCCCGTGGTGGAACGGCTGCAGGCCGAGGTCGCGAAGATCATGGTGTCGCCCGAACTGAAGGAGCGGCTGGAGAAGCTCGGCGCCGAACCCTTCACCATGCCCTCCGCGCAATTCAACAAGTTCATCGCCGACGAGACCGCGAAGGCACAGCAGGTGGTCAAGGCCGCGGCCATCAAGGTGGACTGACCTCAGCGCAGCAGCGCCGTCAGCACCGGCACCAGCCCCGCACCACCGGCCACGGCGGCAGCACCGGCGCCCCACGCCACGGCGCGTGGGCGGTACGGCAACAGCAAGGCCACCGGCAACGCACCGGCCGACAGGAAGCCCAGCCAGGCGACCGTCCCGACCGTAGGGCCCCACGCCATCACGCAGGGCACGATGGCCGCGGCCAACAGCACCATGCCGATCGCGCGCAAGCCCGTGCGCCGGCGCGCGGGCACTTCGCGTCCGCGCGTCAGCTGCTCGTGGTGCCGGTCCATGGCAAAGCTCAGGCACGACATGCCTGCATACGCCAGCGCAAGGCCAAGCAACGACGCCCATGCCGTCGTCATCGCGCCGCCTTCCGCAGCAGATGGCGCAGCGCGCCCAGCGCCGCAAGGCCGAAGGCCACGACACCCAGTTCGACCCCGAGGCTTTCCCAATCACTGCGCGACAGCTGCGCCAGCAGGTGATCGCCCGTGGTCACGAAATTGAGCACCGGCAACAGCAGGCACAGCGCGGCCAGCGCACCGAGCTGCTCGCGCCACGCGCGCGCGGGGGAGCGCACGAAGGCATGCACCAGCGCCAGCGCCCACAGCGCAAAGAAGACCTGCAGTTCGCGGTCCGCGCGGTGCCCGATGCCGACCGGCACCAGCCGGTTGGCCCACAGGTAGCCCACGCAGGCGATGGCGAGGCCGGCGATGGCCGCGACGTTCAGCGCCTCGACCAGCCGGTAGACCCGCGCCGTTGCGCCACCGAACTCGCCCAGGTGCTTCTGCCGGCGCTTGACGATGAACAGCACCGCGCCCGAACCCATCATCGCGGTGCCCGCGAGGCCACATAAAAAGTAGAGCCACTTCATCGGCCAGCCGCCGAAAGTGACCATGTGCAGCCCGCCCATGGCCGACTGCGCGAGCATGGCCGTGCCGCCGTCCGCGGCGCCCGGCAGGCGCACGCGCTGCACCTCGCCGGTGGCGGCCGAGAACTGCACCATGCCGGTGGTGGCGCTGAGCCGGCGCGCGGATTCGTCGTCGCCGTTCCATCCGTACACGCCGATGCGCGCAGCCGCGTCGCCCGGGTGGTCGATGACGACCGCGCGCACCGGCTGGCCCATGCGTTCCTGGCCGCGCGCGGCGAAGGGTTCGAGCACGGGCACGGGCATCGCGCGGCCGGTGGCGGCGGGCTTGTCGCTGTCGCCCAGCTCGGACACGAAGCGCACCTGCGCCTGCGGACCCGTGCCGTAGTGCAAGACCTTGGGGGCCGGCATGAAGCTGGTGCCCGAGATCACGAGACCGGTGTAGGCGATCATGAACTGGAAGGGCAAGGTCAGCACCGCCACGGCGTTGTGCGCGTCGAGCCAGCTGCGCTGGCCTTTCTTCGGCCGGAAGGTGAAGAAGTCCTTGAAGATGCGCTTGTGCGTGATGACGCCCGACACCAGCGCCACCAGCATCGCCATCGCGGCGATGCCGACGATCCACAGGCCGACGGTGCCGGCGTGCAGCTCGTAGTGGAAGTCGACGAAGTGGTGGCCGCCGAGCGTGGCGCGCGCCGCGTGGCCGCCGTCTTCCTTCAACGGCTTGCCGGTGGCGGGATCGAGCGCAACACCCGCGTACTGCCGGTTGGCGTCGAACCAGAACACCCGCAACTCGCCGCCGCCCTGCGCGTCCGAAGGCCACAGCTCCCACATCGAGGCGCCCGGGTGGTGCTCGGCCATGTAGGCCATGCCCCAGGCCAGGCGCTGCGCGCGGTCGGCCGTCGGCTCGCCCTTCTCCTTCTTGGCTGCGGCGGCGGCTTCCTCGGCGTGGTGCTCCGGCGTCATCCAATGGGTGATGGGCTCGTCGAACACGGCCAGCGTGCCGGTGAGGAACACCGCGAACAGAAGCCACGAGAACCACAGGCCGCACCAGGTGTGCAGCCAGGCTTGGGCCTGGCGAAAGCCGCCTTGCGACGGCGCCTTGGCTTTCTTCGTGCTCATGCGCCGCCTCCCGCGCCGCGCAAGGCCAGGCCGAGCCCGGCCAGCACCACGGCGGGCAGCAGCAGGCCGGCCCAGGCGCGCGGCAGCGACACGGGCGCAAAGGCCCAGATCACGGCGACGGTGTAGACCGCGAAGCTGAACTGCATGCCCCCGAGCGCGGCCTCGGCGGGGCCGGTCGGCATCACGGCGGCCAGGAAGACGGCGGCGGCCGAGGCCAGCGCGTAGCCGCCAAGCACGGCGGCCGCGATGCGGGACAGCAGCCGCAGGGCGGGAGAAAAGGAGGAGGTGCGGGTGTTCATCGGGGACCGGAAAACGGGGCGCGGACATGCGCCCCTCCCCTACATGACAAGCGAGAACGAAAAAAGGGTCATGCCCCCCGCTCTTTTCCGGTCAGAACGCGTAGCTCAGCGTCGCCACCGCGTTGCGCGGCGTGCCGAAGTAGGCCTGCCCGTCGATGTTGCTGTAGTACTTCTTGCCGAACAGGTTCTCGATGTTCAGCTGCAGCGCCAGCTTGGGCGTGAAGGCGTAGCGCGCCATCAGGCTCACGACCGCGCGCGAGCCCTGCTGGTAGCGCAGGTCGACATCGCCCACGCTGTACGCGTAGTAGGTGCGGTTCTGCCAGTTGACGCCGCCGCCCAGCGTGAGCCGGTGCCACGCGCCGGGCAGCCGGTAGGTGGTGAACAGCGTGGCCTGCGTGGTCGGCATGGCGGTGTTGATGCGGTTGCCGTTGCCTTCGCGGCCCAGCGTGCGCGCGATGCCTGCGTTCAGCTGCCAGCCGAGGGCCAGTTCGCCCGACACCTGCAGCTCGATGCCCTTGCTGGTCACGCCGCGCGCGCCGTAGTAGGCGCCTTCGCTCGAGTTGGGCACGAGCTTGGTGCCGTCGCGCTGCGCCACGTTCTCCTGCTCGGCGCGGAAGACGGCGATGGAGGTGTTGAGCTTGCCGTTCAGGTGCTCGCCCTTGAGGCCGATTTCGTAGCTCTTGCCGGTCACCGGGTCGAGGTACGCGCCGCTGGCGTCGCGGTAGTTCTGCGGCTGGAAGATATCGGTGTAGCTCGCGTACACCGAGTAGTTCTCGCTCAGGTCGTACACCAGGCCCGCGTAGGGCGTGAACACCTCGTGCTTGCGCGTGGCCGGTGCGTCGGCGGTCAGGCGCGTGGAACGCCAGCTGTTCTGGCGCCCGCCCACGATGAGCTTGAGCGAATCGGCCAGCGACAGGCGCGCGGCGCCGTAGGTGCCGGTCTGGCGCGTCTTGGTGATGGCCGAGACCTTCAGCGGGTCCCAGCCCGGCTCGGGGTACGACGCGGCGTTCCAGTCGTAGAAGTTGCCGGTGTCGGGCAACGGGCTGGTGCGCGGATGGCTCGCCTCCACGTAGCGCGACTGGCTGTTGCTGACGCCCACCACGAGTTCGTGCGTGCGCCCCAGCAGCGTGAAGGGGCCGGTGGCCTGCAGGTCGAGGCTGTTCTGGCGGAACTGGTGCTCGAAGTAGCCGGGCAGCGAGCCCAGGCCGGTGCCGGTGAGGCGGTCGAGGTCGCCGTACAGGTACAGCAACTTGGCGTTCTGCTTGCTCTGCCGGTGCGAGCCGTTGGCCTTGAGCTTCCAGCCGTTGTCGAACTGGTGCGTGAGGTTCGCGAAGGCGGTGGTGGTGGTCGTGTCCCAGTGGGTCCACGGCGTGCCGACGGTCTTGGAGCGGTCCCAGCGCGTGGCTGTGCCGTCGCTGAAGGTCAGCGGCAGGCCGCCCCAGGTCGACGAGGTGGGCCGCGTGGCCTGCGACTCGATGCCCACGCTGAGCGTGGTGCTGGGCGTGAGGTCGGCATCGACCACGCCGTACAGCACGTGCTTGCGGCCGTGGTACATGTCGATGAAGGAATCGCGGTCTTCCGTCATGCCGATGAGGCGGGCGCGCACGCGACCGTCTTTCGTCACCGGCGTCTGCAGATCGACCGTGCCGCGGCGCAGGTTCCACGAACCCAGCGCGAGCGACGCGTTGCCGGCGAACACCTTGCTGTCGGCGTGCTTGCGCACCAGGTTCACCGAGGCCGAGGGGTTGCCCGCGCCGGTGAGCAGCCCGGTCGAGCCGCGCACGACCTCGATGCGGTCGTACAGCACCGGGTCGTTGGTGGAAGCGCCGAAGAAGTCGGTGGTGACCGTGGTCGGCACGCCGTCGTACTGGTAGTTGTCGATGTAGAAGCCGCGCGCGTACAGGTCGGTGCGGTCGCTGTCGGAGCTCACCGAGAACACGCCGGGCACGCTCTGCATGGCCTGGCCGAGCGATAGCAGGTTCTGGTCGTCGATCTGCTGGCGCGTGATGACGGTGACCGACTGCGGCGTCTCGCGCGGCGAGAGCGCCAGCCCGGTGGCCGCCGCCGTGGCGCGCGTGGTGTAGGCGCCTGTGCCTTCGGTGGTGCCGCTGCGGTCGGCCTCGGCCGTGACGGTGACGGGCGAGAGCGTGTCGATGCCGCCTTGCCCCGCAACGGGTGTGCCGGCCTCGCGGCGGTTCAGCGTGTAGCTGCCGTCGGTGCGCGCCACCACCTGCAGGCCGCTGCCCGCGAGCAGGCGCTCGATGGCTTCGCGCGCGGTGTAGCGGCCCGCCACCGCGGGGCTGCTGCGCCCCTGCGTGAGCGCGGGGTCGAACGACAGCGCGATGCCGTTGCCGGCCGCGAAGGCGGCGAGCGTGCGGCCCAGGGGGCCGGCGGGAATGTCGTAGGCGCGGGACGCGGCGGCGTCGAGCGAGGACGACGACGCCTGCGCGAAAGCCGGCCCTCCCGCGCCGGCCAGGCCGCCGAGGGCAAGCGCCATCAAGGCATGGCGAAGGACGGTGTTCAGACGGCGCTCTGCGAACGGGCGCAAGGCGGGCGGGCGGGATGCGGACATGGAGACGGGCCTTTCGGTTGGGCAACGGTGGGTTCTTCACCCTCCTTGCCAGCCGAAACGAAAAAAAGTCTCACCCCCGGATCGATATATTTTTCGAAGCGCCCGCCGCACCTTCTTCAGATGCCGCACGCGGCACCAGCGTGACCCAGTAGCCGCGCAGGCGCGTGGCCGCATCCACCGGGTAGGTCGACACCAGCATGCGCAGCACGCCGTCGGTGTCGGCCAGCGGAAAGGCGCCCGAGACACGCAGCTCAGCCACCGCCGCGTCGCACTGCAGCAGGCCGGGGCGGTAGCGCGACAGCTCGGCGGCGAAGTCGGCCAGCAGCATGCCGTCGGCCAGCAGCATGCCCTGCGTCCAGGCCAGCACCGAGGCGTCCGCCGGACGGAAGTCGTCGATGCCGTCGGCGGTAAAGCGGGCCTGCTGCCCCGCCGGCAGCACGCGCGCGGCGGCGCGCTCGGGCGTGATGCGCACCGCGCCTTCGAGCACGGCGATGTGGGTGGCGCCGCCCGCTTCCTTGCGCACGCTGAAGCGCGTGCCCAGGGCCTCCAGCGTGCCGCCGGCGCTGGCCACGCGGAACGGGCGGTGCGCGGCGGCGGGGTCGGGCGCGGTGGCGATGAAGATCTCGCCCGCCTGCAGCACCACGCGGCGCTGCGTGCCGTCGAAGTGCACATCGATCGCGCTGGCGGTGTTGAGCGTGAGGCGGCTGCCGTCGGCCAGCCGCAGCTCGCGGCGCTCGCCGGTGGCGGTGCGGTGCCCGGCCATCCAGCCGCGCTCGCCCGCCATCTCGACCGCCTGCCAGCCGAGCCAGCCGGCGGGCACGGCCGCCAGCAGCGCGGCCAGCCGGCCGAGGGTGGCGCGGCGGTTGTTCGCATTGCCGCGCGCGGGCCGCGCGAGCGACGACATCGCCAGCGCCGGCGGCAGGCCGCCGAGCTTGTTCATCAGCTGCTCGGCGCGCGCCCAGGCGCGTGCGTGGTCGGGATCGCTCTGGCGCCAGCGCTCGCAGGCGCGGCGGTCTTCGTCGGTGACGGCGCTGTCGTGCAACCGCATCAGCCATTCGGCGGCTTCGTCGAGCACGCGCGGGGCGAGTGCCGACGTTTCGAAATTCATGGCGCTCATTCCATCACCGCCAGGCACCCCCGGAAGCCCTGCTGCATGTAGCGCTTGACCGTGACGAGCGACACGCCCAGCTCGCGCGCGATGTCCTCGTACTTCATGCCGTCCAGCTGCGACAGCAGGAAGGCCCGGCGCGCGAGCGGCTTGAGGGCGTCGAGCATCGCGTCGATCTCGTGCAGCGTCTGCAGGATCACCAGCCGCTGCTCGGGCGACGGCGCCTCGGGCTCGGGCATCACGGCCAGCGCCTCGAGGTAGGCCCGCTCCAGCGCCTGGCGCTGGTACCAGTTCACGAGGATGTTCTTGGCCACGCTCGTGAGGTAGGCGCGTGGCTGCACGATGACCTCGGGGTTGCGCGCCGTCAGCAGCCGCGCGAAGGTGTCCTGCGCCAGGTCGGCCGCGTCACACGAATTGCCGAGCTTCTTGCGCAGCCACGACTGCAGCCAGCCGTGGTGGTCGCTGTAGAGGGTGTGGACTTGCTGGAAGGCGGCTTCGGCAGCGGACATGGCGGGCGGCACGGCGGCGGGGGCTCCGCCTACAAATAAGAATTATTCTCATTTTAAGCAAAAAGGCCGCAGTGCCGCCCTGCTCGTCCTGTCCGCATTGCGGACAGCGTGGCTCAGGCCGGCCGGGCCGCCGCGAGCGCCACCGCGTCCGCGCCCGCCGGATAGCGCAGCGTCGCATCCGAGTCGTTCGCGGCGCGCCAGACGGCCTCGGCCACGTCGGCGGCCGCGGTCACGGCCGTGGGGTTGCCCAGCGCCGCGAAGACGCCCTGCGCCAGCGGCGCGTAGTCCGGCGGGATCAGGCCCTGCATGCGCTGCGCCCCGTTCTCGGTGAACCGCGTGCCGGGCCCGTAACCCGGCTCGACGAGCTTCACGCGCACGTCGAACGCCGCCAGCTCGAAGGCGAGCGAGGCGGTGAAGCCCTCGATCGCCGTCTTGCTCGCGGTGTACGCGGCCACCAGCGGCATCGGCGCGAGCGTGACGGTCGAGGTGACGTTGACCAGCACCCCCGAGCGCCGCGCGCGGAACTGCGGCAGCACGGCCTGCGCCATGGCCATCATGCCGAAGGTGTTGGTCTCGAACACCTCGCGCACGGTGGCCATGGGCGTGGCCTCGAAGGCGCCGAAGAGACCGACGCCGGCGTTGTTCACGAGCACGTCGATCGGGCCCGCGTTCTCGATGGCGGCGGCGATGCTGTCGGGCTGCGTCACGTCGAGCGGCAGCACGCGCAGG
Source organism: Variovorax sp. FW305-3-2-15-B-LB1 (assembly GCF_058787635.1). Taxonomy (NCBI): domain Bacteria; kingdom Pseudomonadati; phylum Pseudomonadota; class Betaproteobacteria; order Burkholderiales; family Comamonadaceae; genus Variovorax; species Variovorax sp. FW305-3-2-15-B-LB1. The sequence goes on from NZ_JBYSZY010000018.1 coordinate 91,831, forward strand.
TTCGGCGCGTCGGGAAAGAGGTCGTCGCGCGGCGTGCGCATGGTGGCGACGACGCGCCAGCCTCGGGCGTGGAAGTGGCGCGCAGTGGCCAGGCCGTAGCCGGAGGAGCAGCCGGTGATCAGTGCGGTTTTCAATGGGGGTTCCTTGGTGGTGGGTGATGAAGAGCCCCAACGATAGGGACGACCGACCGGACTTGCTACCATCGAACGTCGCCATTTCTTTTGCAGGAGTCCAGCCATGGCCGATCCCCTGGCCGAGGTCATCGCGCTGCTTCGCCCGCGCGCCGTGTATTCCAAGGTGATCGCGGGCGCCGGCGCCTGGGCCGTGCGCTACACCGCCTTCGGCCAGCCCAGCTTCTGCACCATGCTCGAGGGCGAGTGCGTCCTGGCGGTCGATGGGCAGCCGCCGCTGGCGCTGGCCGCCGGCGACTTCCTGCTCATGCCGGCCACGCCCGGCTTCACGCTGTCGGGACTCACGCCGGCGCCGCCGGTGTTTCTCGACCCGCATGAACAGGCGGCGCGCGAGGACGCACACGGCGAGGTCCGCCACGGCGACCGGAACGGCCCACCCGACGTGCGCATGCTCGGCGGCTACTTCGCCTTCGATTCGCCGGACGCCGCCCTGATGGTGTCGCTGCTGCCCTCGGTGCTGCACATGCGCGGCGTCGCTCGGCTGTCGCTGCTGGTGCAGCTCGTGCGCGAAGAGTCGATGGCGCAGCGGCCGGGGCGCGACCTCGTGCTCGGGCGGCTGGTCGAGGTGCTGCTGATCGAGGCGCTGCGCTCGGCGCCCGGCGAAGGCGCGCCGCCGGGGCTGCTGCGCGCGCTGGCGGACAGCCGGCTGGCCGCCGCCGTGCGGCACATGCACGCGGACCCCGCACGTTCATGGACGGTGGAAGAACTCGCCGGCAAGGCCGCGCTCTCGCGCTCGGCCTTCTTCGAGCGCTTCTCGCGCGCCGTGGGCCTGCCGCCAATGGAATACCTGCTGGCGTGGCGCATGGCGCTCGCCAAGGACCTGCTGCGCCGCGGCGGCTGCGCACCGGCGGAAGTGGCCGCGCGCGTCGGCTACAGCTCGGCCAGCACCTTCAGCACGGCCTTCAGCCGCCATGTGGGCCTGGCGCCGGGGCGCTACGCGCGCCAGCCCTAGCAAAGACAAAGGCGGCGGCTCAGGCCGCGGTGCCTTCCTTCTCCTGCAGCAAACGCCACATCACCTTGCCGCTGCCGCTCTTGGGCAGCGCATCGACGAACTCCACCTTGCGCGGAATCTTGTAGACCGCCATGTTCTCGCGGCACCAGTCGATGATCTGCTGCTCGGTCGTGTCCTTGTGCGTGGCGCGCAGCACCACCACGGCCTTGACCGATTCGCCGCGGTAGTCGTCCTTGGTCGAGATGACGCAGGCCTCCTGGATCGCGGGATGGCGGAACATCAGCAGCTCGACCTCGGCCGGCCACACCTTGAAGCCGCTCGCGTTGATCATGCGCTTGAGGCGGTCGGTGATGAAGAAGTAGCCCTCCTCGTCCATGCGGCCCATGTCGCCCGAGCGGAAGAAGCGCTTGCCCTCGAACTCGACAAAGGCGGACTTGGTGGCGTCGGGGCGCTTCCAGTAGCCCTGGAACACCTCGGGGCCGTGGATGATGATCTCGCCCGACTCGCCGATGGGCATCTCCTGCAGCGTGTCGGGGTCGACCACGCGCGCGTCGGTGCTCATGAACGGAATGCCCAGGCACTGCTGCTTGGGATGGTCCGAGGGGTTGGTGTGCGAGGGCGCGGCCGTTTCGGTAAGGCCGTAGCCTTCCTGGTACTTCAGGCCGTACTGCTCGAACAGGCGCTGCGCCACGGCCTGCGGCATGGCGGCGCCGCCGCCGCCGATGTGGGTCATGCTCGTGAGGTCGTAGCTCGCGAAGTTGGGGCTGGCCATGAGGTCGATGACCATGGTGGGGATGTTGGTCCAGCTCGTGACCTTCCAGCGCGAGATGAGCCGGCCCGCCACGTCGCGGTCCCAGCGCGGCATGATGACCAGCGTGGCCGCCGCGAGGATCGAGGTGTGCATCATGCTCACCACGCCGGTGATGTGGAACATCGGCACCACGGCCAGCACCACCGCCTCCGACGTCGCCTGGCCCCAGAGCTGGCCGGCCATCGCGTTGTGCATGAGGCTCGAATGGTGGTGCACGCAGCCCTTGGGCAGGCCGGTGGTGCCGCTGGTGTAGGGCAGCAGCGCCATGTCGTTGGCGCCCACCACGTGCGCGGGGGCCGGGTGGCCGGCCGCGAGCGCGTCGGTCCAGGCCATGACCTGGCCGTCGACCAGCGCGGGCAGCGGGTGGCGCGTGCCGAGCCAGTCGGCCCAGGCCGGCGCGGGGGCGTCGTCGCCGGTCACGTTCGCATCGAAGGCGTCGGTGAACTGGCTCACGATGAGGTGCGACAGGCGCTGCTCGGGCGGCAGCGCGTCGCTGGCCTTGGCCAGCTCGGCCGCGAGGTCGCCGGTGGTGATCGCCACCTTGGCGTCGGGGTCGACGATGTAGTGCTTGAGCTCTTCGGCCCGGTTCATCGGGTTGACCGGCACCACGACGGCATTGGCGCGCAGGATGGCGAAATGCGCGATCACCAGCTGCGGGCAGTTCTGCATGTTCAGCACCACGCGGTCGCCGCGCTGCACGCCCAGCGCATGCAGCGTGCCGGCCAGCCGCTCGACCTGGTCGGCCACGTCGCGGTAGCTCAGCACGCGGCCGAAGAAGACCAGCGCGGCCTTGTCGGGGTAGCGCGCCGCCGAGGTGGCCAGGTTGTGCCACAGCGAGGTCGCGGGGACGGTGATCGAATGCGGGAGGCGCTTGGGCCAGAACTTGTAATGCGGGCGGGGTTGCATGGTCTGTGAACAGGCGGAGGAGGAAGGAGAGGGAAAGGAAAGCGGTGCGAAAGGCGCAATGCGCCAGCCTAAGCCGCACCGGCCGCCGCTCCCATCGGGGAAGCCCCCGGGGCGTCACCTTGGCGACGCCCATTTTTCTGACAGCACCTTCGCCTTGCCAACCGTCACCATCGGTCCGCCACTGCGCGAAAGCGGCACCCGCCGAGGCGAGAATTCCGCGCCCGAAGTGCTTCCCTGCAACGGGAAACTCCCCGCCTCAATAGGCACTTGCGCGGAGATCGCTTCATGAGAGCTCCCCCTAGGATCGCTCACCACAATACAAAGGGAGGATACCTATGGCGACCAATACCATCTTCAAGGCCCTCGTCGAGTCCCTTGAGCGTGAGCATGGAAAACTGACTCAGAAGCAGATCGCGAATGCCTTGAACGTCACTCAGGCCACGGTTGGTGGATGGATGAACGGTGGCACTCCGAGCGCGCGTAACTTCGTCAAACTGATCGATGCATTCCGCGATCACCACGCCATTTCACTGATCAGGCCCCTGCTCGAGTTCAAGGAAATCGCTCCAATCAAGAAGGGCAAGACGTGGGCTTTCAGCGCTGACGCCCCCGAGATTGCGGCGATCCAAGACGCCATGGAGAAGAAGGCGGGCCTGTATTTTTTCTATGACAGCTCAGGCCAAGCGATCTATGCAGGCAAGTCTGACTTCAACCTTTACGGCGAAGCAAGGCAACGTCTCAAGGCCATCCCCAATCAACCGATGTTTCTGCCGATCAAGAAATACGTGGGGCAAATGGGTGACCGGGCTCGCTACTTGTCGGCATACGAAGTGACGATCACAGCCGCCATCAAGAACATGGAGTCCTTCCTGCTGCGTGCATTCGCCAACGATCTGCTTAACAAGAACGGCGGCGCCTTCTACAGCTCGCTCTGAGCGCCGCCTTCTGAATCGGCGCATTCTGTCTCTTCCAAGAGCGCACGACTCGCGTGCCTAAGTGGCACAGAAGCGTGCGTCGGGCGGGTAGCGCGGCGGCCGGGTTGCCATCGCACGCGCGCTGGGCAAATAGCGCGAAGCTCTTCATGTACAGGCGCATCGGCTATCGTGCAGGCTCCGCTTCACCCGTACCTGTCTGCCATGCCTGACCCCGCCCGCACTCCCCTGCGCCGACGCATCGCCCTCTTCGGTGCCGCACTGGCCGCCCTGGCCGCGGCGGGCTGCTCGCGGGTCCCCCGGTTCGGCATGTCGGCCCCGGCGACGGAGCAGCCGTCCAAGGAACCACCGACCTGGTTCGTGGCCGACTGCTGGCTCGGAACCGAGGACGTGGTCCCGCCGCACAAGGGCAAGGCCGGCGGCTCGGCGGCCGGCACGCTGACGCTGGCCACCGGGGTGTTCGAATGGCGCGTGAACGCCGCACGCCTGAGCGGGCCGGCGACGGTCGTCGGCTTCTACGGCCCCGCCGCCACGGGCAGCAATGGCCCGCTGGCGATCCAGCTGCCGCTGCCCAGCGAGGGGGAGCCGCGCAACGACGGCACCGGCGCCGGCTACGAACGGACCGGCACGAGCCGGTTGACGCCCGCCCAGATGGCTGACCTGATGGCCGGCCTCTGGTATGTCAGCGTGTCGACCCAGGCCTGGCCGGGCGGCGAGGTCCGGGGCCAGCTCAAGCGCAGCACCTGGGGCGTGCACGGCGGCTGACGTCGGCCCCCGATGCGATGCGCTCTGCGACTACAGACAGGCGCGGATTTCGGAGCGATACCTGCGGTTCTCCCTCCGATCCACCCTCCACCTGACTGAAGGAATGTCCATGGCAGCAGACAAGCACGCAAGCGTTCACTGGGAAGGCGCCGGCAAGACCGGCAAAGGCCTCGTCAGCACCGAGACCGGCGCCCTCAAGGACTACCCCTACGGCTTCGCCAGCCGCTTCGAAGACGACCGGCGCGGCACCAACCCCGAGGAAATCGTCGGCGCGGCCCATGCGGCCTGCCTGACGATGGCCTTTGCCTTCGCGCTGGAAGCGGCAGGCCTGACCGCGACGCGCATCGACACCAAGGCCGCCGTGCGGCTGGCCAAGGACGGCGCCGGTTTCAAGATCGACCGCATCCAGCTCGAACTGGACGCGGCCGTGCCGAACCTCGACGAAGCGAAGTTCCAGGAAATCGCCGCCGCCGCCAAGGCCGGCTGCCCGCTGTCGAAGGCGCTGGCGAGCGTGCCCGAGATCACGCTGAAGGCCACGCTGGCGAGCTGACCGCGCTGCTTATGATCGTCTCCACAAAAAAGGAGACGGATCATGAGCAAGCCCACCCGGACCGCATCGGCGGTCCTTTCTTTCGCCCTCGGCGCGTTCGGTGCGTTCGGCACCACGGCGGCCCTGGCCGCCTACCCCGACAAGCCGATCAAGGTCGTCATCGGCTTCCCGGCCGGCGGCCCGCTCGACCAGCATGCGCGGCTGCTGACCGACAAGCTGCAGGCCGTGCTCGGCCAGCCGCTGATCGTCGACTACAAGCCCGGCGCGGGCGGCTCGGTCGGTGCCGACTTCGTCGCCAAGAGCCCGGCCGACGGCTACACGCTGGTGCTGGCCAACACCGGCGTGGCGGTGATCAACGGCGCGCTCTACAGCAAGCTGCCCTACAACACGCAGCGCGACTTCGTTCCGATCGCGCGCACCGCGATGCAGCCGCTCGCGCTCCTGGTCACGCCCAAGCTGCCGGTGCAGAACCTCAAGCAGTTCATCGACTACGCCAAGGCGCGACCGGGCCAGGTCAACTACGGCTCGGCGGGCAACGGCGGCATCAGCCACCTCGTGCCCGAGATGTTCAAGACCGCGACCGGCCTCTTCATGGTGCACATCCCCTACCGCGGCAGCGCGCCGGCCTTCACCGACCTGATGGGCGGGCAGGTGCAGTTCATGGCCGAATCGATTCCGCAGGCCGCCAACTATCACAAGCAGGGCAAGGTGCGCGCGCTGGCCGTGACCAGCCGCGAGCGCAACCCCGCGCTGCCCGACGTGCCAACCGTCATCGAGTCGGGCGTCAAGGGCTTCGAGGTGGTGGGCTTCTACGGCTTCCTGGCGCCGAAGGACACGCCCAAGGACGTGGTCGCCAAGCTCAGCGATGCGTTCAGGCAGGTGATGACCAGCCCCGAGGTGCGCGAGCGCATGGTGAGCCAGGGCGCGGACCCGGCCTACCTGGGCAGCGAAGACTTCGCACGCTTCCTCGCGACGGAAACGCCGCGCTGGGACAAGGCGGTGAAGGCCTCGGGCGCGCGGATGGACTGAACCCCGGCCGCGTTCAGCGCGGCGTGGCCGCGTGCCGCTCCAGCTGCGCGCGGTCGAGCAGCTCGATGCTGCGGTAGCGCACGCGCAGCGTGCCGTCTTCTTCCCACAGCTTGAGCTGTCGGTTCACGCTCTGGCGCGACACGCCGAGCATGAACGACAGGTCTTCCTGCGACACGCCCAGCAGCGTGCCGCCGCCGTCCTGCGCCGGTGCCACCGCGCGTGCGTCCAGCGTGAGCAGTCGGTGCGCCAGCCGCACGGGCAGCGGCATCAGGATCACGTCGTCGATCCAGGCCAGCGCCTGGCGCAGCCGCAGGCACACGAGCCGGGTGAAGGCCATGTGCACGTCGGGATGGTCGGCCACCAGCCGGTGGAAGTCGGCCGCGGCGACCACGGCCATCTCGGTGGTGTCGACGGCGCAGGTGTCGTAGACGCGCTCGCGCCCCACCAGCAGCGAGACCTCGCCAAACCAGTGGCCCGGCTCGAGCATCGCGATCACCGCCTCGCGCCCGCCCGACGCCACCACGCTCACGCGCAACGAGCCGCTGACCACGCCGAACAGCGCATCGGGCGACGAGCCCTTGTGGAACAGCGATTCGCCGCGCACCAGCGTGCGCCGGTGCGCCACCGCGAGCAGGCGCTGCTGCACGTCGTCGGCCAGCCGCATGTCGCTGTTGTGCACGGGCGAAGGCTGTGCGTCCGGCTCGGCGGGGCTGGCGCTGGAAGAAGGGGAAGAGCGTGGCATCGCGGGTTTGTCCGGGGCCTCGATTGCCAACACCGGACAGTCTGGCGTCGAGGGGCTGTCGATAGTACGCAGGCCACCCGGGTCGACGCATTCGCGGCAACCCGATGTCCCCTGTCACCCCTGTCGCATGGAGCACACCCCGATGACCACACTGACCGACCTGCAAGCCCGCCGCGAGCGCCTCGTGCTCGACCATTTCGCCGACGAGACCCGCCAGGACTTCGATGCGGTGCTCGGCACCTTTCCGCATCCGCACTACGAGCTGATTCCCAGCGGCGAGGTGCACGACGGCATCGCCGACGTGCGCCAGTACTACACCGACACGCGCCGCGCCTTCCCCGACCAGCGCCACGAGATCATCCAGCTGCGCCATGCCGACGATTCGGTGATCGTGGAGTTCTGGCTGCTCGGCACGCACCGCGGCCCGCTCAAGGGCCTGCCGCCGACGGGCAACAGCTTTCGCTGCCGCATGAACGCCTTCTTCATCTTCGAGGGCGACCGGCTGGTGTGCGAGCGCGTGTACTTCGACACGCTGACGATGCTGCGCCAGCTGCTCGTGGGCGTGCCCCCGGAGATGGTGGGCGGGCTGGTCGCCGGCCTGCTCGGCCAAACCGCCCCGCGGGCCGAGGCCGCCACGGCATGACCGGCACGCTCGCCCGGCCGCTCGAAGGACGCCATGCGATCGTGACCGGCGGTGCGCGCGGCATCGGCCTGGCCATCGCGCGGCGCTGCCTCGCGAACGGCGCGAGCGTCGCGCTGTGGGACGTCGAGGCTGCGACGCTGGCGGATGCGATGGCGCAACTGGCGCCGCTGGGCACCGTGGTCACAGCGTTGGTCGACGTGCGCGACGAAGACCAGATCGCCCGCGCGGCTGCGCAGTCGCAGGAGCGCTTCGGCCGCGTCGACGTGCTCGTCAACAACGCGGGCGTGCTGGGGCCGACGGTGCCCGCATGGGAGCACACGCCTGCGCAATGGCGTCACGTGCTCGACATCAACCTCACGGGCGCCTGGCTGTGCTGCCGCGCCATCGCGCCGCTGATGCTGGCGCAGCAGCGCGGGCGCATCGTCAACATCGCCTCGGTCGCGGGCAAGGAAGGCAATGGCTTCAACGCCGCCTACTCGGCCTCGAAGGCGGGGCTCATCGCGCTGACCAAGTCGCTCGGCAAGGAGCTGGCGTCGTCGGGCGTGCTGGTGAACTGCATCACGCCGTCGGCGGCCGACACGGCCGTCTTCGCGGACGTGCCCGCCGAGCACCGCGAACAGCTGCGCACCGCCCTGCTCTCGCGCGTGCCGATGGGGCGCTTTGTCGACGTCGACGAGGTGGCGGCGATGGCCGCGTGGCTGGCCTCGGACGAGTGCTCGTTCAGCACCGGAGCGGTGTTCGATATCTCCGGAGGGCGCTCGATGTACTGAGCGACGCACCAGGCAACCCACGCATCCAGACACAGGAGACGACCATGACCCGAGACCCCGACCCCACCGGCTTCGCGCAGATCACCGAGCTCGACGGCACGCGCCACGCTGCCATGCCGCAAGACCGCCTGCGCGCCATCCGCCGCGGCGCCGAAGCCCTGCGCGAGCGGCTGCTCGATGCGCCGCCCGTGCACTTCGCGCGCAGCTTCAACCTGCTGCGCATTCCGTACCCCGCGTGGTTCGCCTTCACCGGCGTGTACTCGCAGCAGCTGCTCAAGCCGCACATGGTGCACCTGCTGGCGCGCACCGTGCTCGTCCAGTACGACGACTTCGAAGGCCGGCTGCGCACGCTGCTCTTCACGCCGGCCGACTTCGAAGCCGGCAACGAGACGCCCTACTTCAAGCGCCTGAGCGACCAGACGCCCAAGTTCCTGCACAAGGCCATCGCGCCGGTCTACCAGACCGTGCTGCAGGCGCTCGCCAGCTGCGGCGTGGCGCCCGAACAGATCGACCACATCACCTACGACCACCTGCACACACAGGACGTGCGCCGCTGGCTCGGCAGCGAGGGCACACCGGGCCTGCTCTCGAACGCGAAGCTGCTGGTGCACCGCCAGGAGCTCGCGAACGTGCAGGGCCTGCTGCCGGTGCAGGCCGAGTGGTACTGCCCTCACGGCCTGGACGGGGTGCCGACCGAGCGCATCGTCGCCTTCGACGGCAGCCTGCAGCTCGGCCCCGGCGTCGCGCTGGTGCACACGCCGGGGCACACCGAAGGCAACCACTCGCTGGTGTACCGCACGGGCGACGGCCTGCGCGTGAGCAGCGAGAACGGCGTGTCGGCCGACAGCTGGGCGCCGCTGCAGTCGCGCCACAACGGCATCCGCCGCTATGCGCAGGCCACGGGCGCCGAGGTGATCCTCAACGGCAACACGCAGGAAAGCAGCAACGACCAGTACCTGTCGATGGTGCTCGAGAAGACGCTCGCGGGCACCTCGGCGCTGCACGGGTTCAGCAACGTGGTGCCGTCGGCCGAGTGCTCGCCGCACTGGCTGTTTCCCGGCGCGCCCACGAGCCACCTGTGGGGCGAAACCAGCTTCGGCGCGCTCGTGCGGGCCTGACCCGCCGGCCCACGCACCACGGCCAACAAGAAAAGGAGACACACCGATGAACACCGCCACCCTCGATGCCGCCGCTGGCGCGCACGCACCGGTCTCGGCCGATGCGCGCGACGACGCCGCGCTCTTTCGCAAGATCACCTGGCGGCTGATGCCGCTGCTGTGCGCCTGCTACGTGCTGAACTACCTGGACCGCACCAACGTCGGCTACGCGCAGCTGCAGATGAAGGACCAGCTGGGCTTCAGCGACGCGGTGTTCGGCCTGGGCGCCGGCATCTTCTTTCTCGGCTACGCGGTGTTCGAGATTCCGAGCAACCTGATGCTCGCGAAGATCGGCGTGCGCGCCACGCTGCTGCGCATCATGGGCCTGTGGGGCCTGGCCTCGGCGGCGATGATGTTCGCCACCACGCCCACGCAGTTCTACGTGCTGCGCTTTCTCATCGGCGTGTTCGAGGCCGGCTTTGCGCCGGGCGTGCTGTTCTACCTGACGCTGTGGTTTCCCTCGCGCCGCCGCGCGCAGGCGACCGCGCTGTTCTTCATGGCCTTCGGCGCGGCGCCCATCGTCGCGGGGCCTATCGCCGGGCTCACGATGACCTACCTGGACGGCGTGCTCGCGCTGCGCGGCTGGCAGTGGCTCTTCCTGCTCGAGGGGCTGCCGAGCGTGCTGCTGGGCGTGATCGCCTTTCGCACGCTGTCGAACAGCCCGGCGCAGGCGCCCTGGCTCTCGGCGGCCGAGAAGCAGCGCGTGGCGCACCTGCTGGCCGAGGACCAGGCCGCGCACGGCGCCGCCGGGCGCCACACCTTCGGCGCGGCGATGCGCGACGGGCGCGTGTGGCTGATCGGCTTCATGTCCTTCCTGATCATCCTGGGCATCTATGCGCTGTCGTTCTGGCAGCCGACGATCCTGAAGTCGATGGGGCTCAGCGTGCTGCAGATCGGCTTCTATTCGGTGATTCCCGCCGTGGCCGGCATCGCGGCCAACATCGTCGTGGGGCGCCACTCCGACCGGCACCAGGAGCGCCGCTGGCACTTCGCGCTGGGCGCGCTCGCGGGCGCGGCCGGGCTGGCGCTGACCACGCTCTTCATGCACAGCCCCGTGGCCGCCGTGCTGTGCCTGGCGCTGGCGTCGATGGGCATCTCGAGCGCCTTCACCGTGCTGTGGGCGATTCCCGGCAGCTTCATGTCCAAGAGCGCGGCGGCGGCGGGCATTGCGCTCATCAGCACCATCGGCGGCAGCGCGGGGCTGGTGGCGCCGATGATGGTGGGCGCGCTCAAGACGCTCACGGGCGGCTTCACGGCCAGCCTGTATGTGCTGAGCGGCGCGCTGGTGCTGTCGGCGCTGCTCATGCTGCTGGCCCTGCCCCGCAGCGCGCTCGGCAAACGGTAACGCGCACCGCCGGCGCACCGCGGCCGGCCCATTTCGGTGCACACGGCTTGCATACCAGTTGGCACGGAAGCTGCTGATATGCAGGCATATGGCCATCTCCGCATCCGAAATCAGTGCACGCATCGTCGAAGCGGTGATGGCGCAGAAGCTCGCGCCCGGCGCGCGCCTGGGCGAGCAGCCGCTGGCGATGCTGTTCGACTGCAGCCGCACCATCGTGCGCGAGGCGCTCACGCGGCTGGCCGCGCGCGGCATCGTCACGGTGAGCGCGCGGCGCGGCTGGTTCGTCATCGAGCCCTCGCAGGACGAGGCGCGCGAGGCCTTCGAGGCGCGGCGCGTGATCGAGCTCGGGCTCATCCGCAGTACCGACAAGATCGACAAGGCCGCCCTGCGCCAGCTGAAGGCGCACCTGCAGCGTGAAAAGGCCGCACTGAAAGAGAGCGACGTCGGCCACCGCAGCTTCCTGCTGGGCGACTTCCATGTGTGCCTGGCCGAGTGCCTGGGCAACACGCTGCTGGCCGACACGCTGCGCGACTTCACCGCGCGCACCACGCTGATCGCCATGCTCTACCAGAGCACGCACGACGCCGTGCAGTCGTGCGAAGACCATGTGCAGATCGTCGCGGCGCTGGAGCGCGGCGACCACGCCGCCGCCGAGGCGCTGATGGCCGAACACATCGGCACGGTGCAGTCGGCGCTGCGCGTGCAGGCGCCCGCCGACCCGCTCGCGCAGCTGCGCGATGCGCTGGCACCGCTGAACAACACCCCCGCGCCGAAGCGCCGCCGCAAGGCCGCGCCCGCCGACGACGCTACCACCGATTCATCGACCTACCTAGGAGCCCTGCTATGACCTCTTTCGCCACCCGCCGCCTCGCCCTCGCGCTGGCCAGCGTCGCCCTGCTGGCCGCCACCGGCGCCGCCCATGCACAGAACGCGCTCGACAACGTGCTCAAGGCCAAGACCATCAAGATCGCCGTGCCCACCGACTACCCGCCGTACGGCTCGGTCGACCGCAACATGCAGCCGCAGGGCCTGGACGTGGAGATGGCGCAGCTCGTCGCCGCCAAGCTCGGCGTGAAGGTCGAGCTGGTGCCGGTGACCAGCGCCAACCGCATCCCCTACCTGCAGACGCGCAAGGCCGACCTCGTGATCTCCACGCTCGGCAAGAACGTCGAGCGCGAGAAGGTGATCGACTTCAGCGCGGCCTACGCGCCCTTCTTCCAGGCCGTGTATGCGGCCAAGAGCATGAAGCTCACCAGCTTCGCCGACATGGCCGGCAAGACCGTCGCCGTGACGCGCGGCGCCATGGAAGACCAGGAACTGAACAAGGTGGCGCCGCCGAACGTCGACTACCGCCGCTTCGAGGACAACAACGCGACGATCGCCGCCTTCGTGGCCGGCCAGACGCAGACCCTCGCCACCAGCGCGGCGGTGGCCGGCGACATGCTCGCGAAGAACCCGAAGGTGAGCGCCGAGTACAAGCTGCTGCTGAAAGACAGCCCCTGCTTCATCGGCATCGCGAAGGGCGAGACCGCATTGAAGGCGCGGGTCAACGAGATCATTGCCGCCGCCAAGAAGGACGGCACGCTCGATGCGATGTCCAAGAAGTGGCTCGGCAAGGCCGCCGGCGACCTGCCGGTCTGATCGAAGGGCGCGGCCATGGGCATTGAATTCGACTTCGGCGCAGTGCTCGCCGAGTGGCCGCTGCTGCTGCGCGGCGTGGCATGGACGCTGGGCCTCACGGCCGTGGGCACCGTGCTCGGGCTGGCCGTGGGCACGCTGTGCGCGTGGGCCCGCTCGGGCGGGCCGGCGTGGCTGCGCGCGCTCGTGGGCGCGTACGTGGAGCTGATCCGCAACACGCCCTTCATCGTGCAGCTGTTCTTCATCTTCTTCGGGCTGCCGGCCGCGGGCGTGAAGCTCTCGCCCGAGGTGGCGTCGGTGATCGCGATGGTGATGAACCTGGGCGCGTATTCGACCGAGATCATCCGCGCCGGCATCGAGGCCACGCCCAAGGGGCAGATCGAGGCGGCCGTGAGCCTGGCGCTCAGCAAGGCGCAGGTGTTCCTGCGCGTGGTGCTGCCGCCGGCGCTCAAGAAGGTGTGGCCCGCGATGGTGAGCCAGATCGTCATCGTGATGCTGGGCTCGGCGGTGTGCGGGCAGATCTCGACCGAGGAGCTGAGCTATGCGGCCAACCTGATCCAGAGCCGCAACTTCCGCGCCTTCGAATCCTTCATCGTCGCCACGCTCATCTACCTGGCGCTGGCCGTGGCGCTGCGCCGCCTGCTCCAGTGGGCGGGGCCGCGCTTCTTCTTCGGCCGCTGAACGCGAGGCCCTTGCACCATGGTCGATTTTTCTTTGTGGGACATCCTGCGCAACCTGCTGATGGCGCTGCGCTGGACCGTCGTGCTCTCGCTCATCGCCTTCGTCGGCGGCGGGATCGTGGGCGCGCTGCTGCTGTTCGCGCGGCTGCGCGGCGGCAAGGCGGCGCAGCGGGCGGTCGGGCTGTACGTGCAGCTGTTCCAGGGCACGCCGCTGCTGATGCAGCTGTTTCTCGCCTACTTCGGCATCGCGCTGTTCGGCATCGACGTGTCGGCGTGGACGGCCGCGAGCGTGGCGCTCACGCTGTACACCAGCGCCTTTCTCACCGAGATCTGGCGCGGCTGCGTGGCCTCGATCCCCAAGGGTCAGTGGGAGGCCTCGGGCAGCCTGGCGCTGAGCTTCGGCGAGCAGATGCGCCACGTGATCCTGCCGCAGGCCGTGAAGATCGCCATCGCGCCCACGGTCGGTTTCCTGGTGCAGGTGATCAAGGGCACGGCGCTGGCGTCGGTGATCGGCTTTGTCGAACTCACCAAGGCCGGCAGCATGATCTCGAACGCCACCTTCCAGCCCTTCGTGGTGTTCAGCTGCGTCGCCCTGCTTTACTTCGTGCTGTGCTTCCCCGTGAGCCTGTACGCCAAGACCCTCGAGAGGAAGACCCATGGCCGCCGTGCTTGAACCAACACCACAACCCGAAGCCGCACCGTTCGCCGCGCCCATCGTGCGCATCACGGCGCTGCGCAAGTCCTACGGCACGAACGAGGTGCTCAAGGGCATCGACCTGGACGTGAAGCGCGGCGAGGTGATCGCCATCATCGGCAAGAGCGGCTCGGGCAAGAGCACGCTCCTGCGTTGCATCAACGGGCTCGAGGTGTTCCAGGAGGGTGCGCTCACGGTCGACGGCAAGCCGCTCTTGCATGAGAGCGCGATGGCCATGCGCACGCTACGCCAGCGCGTGGGCATGATCTTCCAGGGCTTCAACCTGTTCCCGCACCTCACGGTCGGCAAGAACGTGATGCTCGCGCCCACGCTGGTGAAGAAGCGTTCGTCGATGGAAGCCGCCTCGCAGGCGCGCAAGCTGCTCGAGCGCGTGGGCCTGGCCGAGAAGTTCGATGCGATGCCCGAGCAGCTGTCGGGCGGCCAGCAGCAGCGCGTGGCCATCGCCCGCGCGCTCGCGATGGAACCGGCCGTGCTGCTGTGCGACGAGATCACCTCGGCGCTCGACCCCGAGCTGGTGGGCGAGGTGCTGCGCGTGGTGGAGTCGCTGGCCGACGAGGGCATGACGCTGCTGATGGTCACGCACGAGATGAGCTTTGCGCGCAAGGTCAGCGACCGGGTGATCTTCATGCATCAGGGCCGCGTGCACGAGATGGGTCCGCCGGCGGAACTGTTCGGCGCGCCGCAGACGCCGGAGCTGAAGCAGTTCCTGTCGTCGCTGCACGACTGACCTGACCGCGCGCGTGGCAGCGGCAGCAGCGGCCGCCGCTACAGGTGCTGCGATTCGTCGATGCCCAGCCGCAGCCCCGCGGCCAGCGGCGGCACCAGCCGTCCGCCGCGGCGCTCGACCTCTTCGCCTGCCTTCAGCAGCTGCTGCACCTGCTGGAAGAGTTCGTCACCGGCCGCGGTCAGCTGCACGCCCTGCTGGCTGCGCGCGAACAGCGCGTGCCCGAGGATGCCTTCGAGCTCCCTCACGCGGGCCGTGATGGCCGGTTGGCTGACAAAGAGGTGGCGGGCCGCCGCGTTGACGGAGCCCAATGTCGCGGCCCAGTGAAAGGCCTCCAGTTGCCGGAAGGTGATGCGCAACACCGCAGCCACCTTTCAGCCGGGGGCTGTCGTGGACGTGCAGGGGTACACCGCGGCCTGTTCGCTCTTCTGCTTCATGTCTGCCTTCTTTCAAAGCAATTCAATCGCATCGAATGGCGAGAAGGCCACGCAACGGGGAATTCTAATTGCGTGAATTCCCATGACCACGGACGCAAACCATGGATCCAATCCAATTCAACAGAGGTGATTCCTTCTCATCAAATCCTTGAATTAACCGACTCCCAAGCTTGTAAGGCATCGCCGGGAGTGAATTGAGAATTTAGTGCAATTGCAGTTCCTGTTAAAGAGAAATTTTTTGATGTAGAACTTTGGTGGTAGGCGCAATTCGACCGAAAGCCACGGGAATCGGTGGGCCTTGCGGGCCTGACCGGGGCCGCGCGTCAATGCGCCGTCAATGCGCGCTCCCGCCAGGCCCCCAGGCCTTCCGGCCCGAAGCGCTCGGCGATGCGGTGCAGCCAGATGGTGAAGTGCGCCGGGGCCCGTGCCAGTTCGCGGTGCAGGTCGGGCAAGGCCAGCCATCGCCACGCGCGCACCTCGCCGGGGTCGGGTTGCGGCAGGTCGTGCGCGATGCCGACGAACACGTGGTCGTACTCGTGCTCGACCAGCTCCGCGGACACCGCCTCCCGGTAGAGAAAGGCCGTCACCGGCTGCAGTGCGCACCGCAGGCCCAGCTCTTCGTGCAGCCGCCGCAGGGCGGCCGCGCCGGTGTCCTCGCCGGGGCGCGGATGCCCGCAGCAGCTGTTGCTCCACAGGCCGGGCGAGTGGTACTTGCCCAGCGCGCGCTGCTGCAGCAGCACGCGGCCCTGCGTGTCGAACAGGAAGATCGAGAACGCCCGGTGCAGGATGCCCTCGCGGTGGGCACTCATCTTCTCGACCGCGTGCAGCGGCCGGTCTTCGGCGTCGACGGCGATCAGGAATTCGTCCATGAGCTGTTCCAGAAGTGAGGGCCCGGAGCCTCGCGGCCCTGCGATTTCCGTGGCCTGGCGGCTTCGAAAGAACCGGTTCACTTCTTTAGCACGTATTTTTTGCCAGGCTGCAATAAGAAATTCAAATTAGTTCGAACTTATTACATCGAAGAAGAATATAAAAAATGGAATAAACACAAATAATTACATAGATAACAAAAATATCGAATCCGATTAACAAATGAGCCCAAATCGCCCCACAGGTATTTCTTGCGCATTTCGAACCGTGGTTCCTGGTTCGCCCCTCGCGGCCCGGTCAACAGCGCGCCATCGGCAACGCGTGATCGCCGCCGCTTTCCCGCACGCCCCGGACCGGGTTAACCTCGCCCTCCATGGCCCGCCTTCGCACCGCATCGATCATTCGCCCGCTCTCGCGAGAGCGGGTGAGCTAGCGCACGGTTCGAAACCACGCCATGCAACCCGCCCCAGGAGGCGGGTTTTTCTTGTCCGTCTCCCGAGGTTTGTTCCCCCACCCGCAGGAGACCGAATGACAC
>NZ_JBYSZY010000019.1:0-107286 GCF_058787635.1 Variovorax sp. FW305-3-2-15-B-LB1
CCCCACGGCCTCCCCCAGCCACCACGCGGCCAGGACCAGCGCCGACACCGGCATCAGCGCCGTGAACAGCGCCGCCTCGGCACCGCGCAGCCGGGCGGCGCCCGCGTACCAGAGCAGGAAACCCGCCACCGTCGGCACCAGCGCGTAGTAAGCCACCCCGGCCAGCGCCTCGGCCGGCACCGGCTGAAGCCAGGCGCGCTCCAGCAGCGCCGGAACCACGGACAGCAGCAGTCCCAGCGCGACCATCGCCGTCGATTGCACGAGCGGCGCCAGCGGCACGCGCAGCCGCTTGTTGAGCAGGATGAACAGCGACTCCAGCGCCACCGCCCCCAGCACCAGCAGGTTGCCGAGCAGCGCGGTCGACGTGCGCTCGCCACCTCCGTCGCCCGGACGCAGCGTGATCGCCAGCACGCCCAGGCTCGCGAGCACGATCCCGCCCACCAGGTAACGCCCCGGCCGCTCGCGCAGCGCCAGCACAGCCACCAGTGCGGCCATGGCCGGCAGCGTGCCGGTCACCACGCCCGCATCGGCGGCCGGCGCCCAGCGCACGCCCAGGATCAGCAGCACCGTGTAGCCGACGCTGCCCGCCGCCGCCTGGCACAGCAGCAGCACGGCGTCGTGGCGGTCCGGACGCGGCCAGCGCACGCGCAGGAACCCCATCAGCGCCACGAACACGGGCAGCGCCAGCGCAAAGCGCAGCGCGGTCGCCGTGAACGGCGGCAGGCCGCTGGCGATGAGCTTGCTCGCGACCACCGTGCTGCCGACCGTGACCATCGCGAGCGCGCACAGCCACATTCCCTTGCTTCGTTCCGACATCCTGATCGCCTTCCGTTCTGCAGAAAGCGCGAGCGTCTCCCGCCAGGGGCGCGGCGGTCTTGAACGAAATTGCAGGAATCGAGCTAGCGCGCCGCCGCATACGCCCCGGGCGTGAAGCCCAGGAAGCGCACGAAGGCCCGGGTCATGTGGCTCTGATCGGCAAAGCCCGCGCCGGCCGCGGCATCGGCCAGCGCCCTGCCCTGCGCGATCAGTCGGCGGGCGCGCGACAGCCGGCATTGCTGCAGCCAGGCATGCGGCGGCAAGCCGAAGGCAGCTGCAAAGCCACGCAACAACTGGTAGCGGCTCAGGCCCGCCTCGCGCGCCAGTTCGGCGAGCGTGGGCACGTGGATGCAGTCGTCGGCGATGCGTGCACGTGCACGTTCCATCGCTGCCGGCGCCACACGGCGCGGCGACTCAGGAGCCCGCGCGCCGGGGGCATCGCGCAGCAGTTGCAGCACGCCCTGCTCCAGCGCCAGCGCGTCGTCGCCTTGGACGACGGCCACGAACAGCCGGTCGAAGCCCTGCCGCAGTGCCGGATCGCTCAGCACCGGCCGCGTCAGCTCGAACCCCGGGGGCACACCGTCCGACAGCAGCGCAGGCGCCAGATGCAGCATCCGCCAGGCCCGCGCTTCACCTCGCATCGCAACGCCGTCGTGCACCTCGCCCGGATTCACCGTGATGACATCGCCGCGCACCGCCTCGACCGCGCCACGCCCGCTGGCGGAGCGCTGTCCGCCGCGGTCCATCACGCCGATGCCGAACACGTCGTGCATGTGGCGCGGAAAGCTGCGCTTCGATTCGGCCGCGATCGCCTGCAGGCCCGGCAGCGCCGAGCCGCGGATGCGCACGGCATCGACGGGCTCGGACCTCGATGCCATGCCGGAAAACCTCAGCGCGCCTGCTTGGCCAGCCAGCCGCGCAGCCGCTCGACGCCCTGCACCAGCCGCTGCGGGTCTTTCGACGCGAAGCACCAACGCAGCCAGCCCTGCGCCTCGGGCGCGAAGGCGTTGCCCGGCGCGAGCCCCAGGCCGGCTTCGGCGACCAGGCGCTTGGCGAGCTCGAGCGAATCGCCGAAACCCTCGAGCCGGAAGAAGGCATACATGCCGCCCTTGGCCGGCGCCACCTGCACGCCCGGCACGGCCGCCAGCAGCGGCACCAGCGTGTCGCGGCACTGCTTCAGGTGCGCGACCACGCGCGGCGTGATGTCGGCCGTGTGCTCCAACGCCGCGATGGCGGCGCGCTGCGTGAACACGCTGGCGCACGAGGTGTTGAACTCGATCAGCTTGCCGATGCCGTCGACCATCGCCGGCGGCAGCACCAGCCAGCCGAGGCGCCAGCCGGTCATGAGGAAGCTCTTCGAGAAGCTGTGCGTGACGACGAGGCGGTCGTCCGGCGTCGAGATGTCGAGAAAGCTCGGCGCACAGCCATTCGGCGTGGGCTCGAAGTACAGCCGCTCGTACACCTCGTCGGCCAGGATCCAGGTGCCGGTTTCGCGGCAATGGTCGAGCACGGCCTGCTGCTCGTCGCGCGTCATCGTCCAGCCCGTGGGGTTGTTCGGCGCGTTGACGATCAGCAGCTTCGTCTTCGACGTGACCGCGGCGCGCAAGGCGGGCAGGTCGAGCGTCCACTGCCCGTTCACCGGCACCAGCGGCACGGTGCGCACCTGCGCGCCCATGATCGCAGGCTGCGCCGTGAGGTTGGGCCACACGGGCGTGACCGCGACCACGTCGTCGCCCGCATCGACCAGCGCCTGCACCGCGAGCATCAGCGCACTCACGCCGCCCGAGGTGACGGCGATGCGCGAGGCGTCGACCGTCGGGTGCAGGCGGCTGGTGTAGCGCGCGATGGCTTCGCGCAGCTCGGGCAGGCCGAGGTTGTGCGCATAGAAGGTTTCGCCGCGCTGCAGCGACTCGATGGCCGCCTGGCGGATCACCTCGGGAGTGACCTCGTCGCTCTCGCCGAACCAGAAGGCGAGCACGTCGTCGCGGCCCATGCCGGCATTGGCGACTTCGCGGATCTTCGAGGCTTCGAGGTGGTGGATGGCTTCACGCATGTCGGGGAGTTCCTGTGCTGTCGGGGTCATGCGCCTCAGGGGCGCTTCATCTTGCAAGAGGTGGGCTGCTCGGCGCGCTCGGGTGCGATCGTCTTGATCACGCGAAAGCCATAGCCCGAGCCCTCGACGTCGAACTGCACGCCAGGCTTGCCCTGCTTGTCCATCACACCCACCACGAGCTGCTGCTGGAACTGGTGGTCGGCCGCGCGCATGCGGCCACGCTGGCCGTACAGGCTCACGTCGGCCTGCTCCAGCGCGCGCGCCAGCGGCACGGCCTCGGTGCTGCCCGCGCGTTCCAGCGCCTGCGCGAGCGACTCGACCAAGAGCTGCATGCGCATGTGCACGTAGTCGTCGGCCGGGCGCGGAAAGCGCGTGCGGAAGGCCCGGTAGAAAGCCTCGGACTGCGGCGTCTGCACGTTCGGCAGCCAGTCGGCCACCGCGACCACGCGGCCGATGCCCGCGTCGCCGATGGCGGCCGGCGCGCCCAGCGCATTGCCGTAGAAGGTGTAGAAGCTGCCGTTGAAGCCAGCCTCGCGCGCGGCCTTCACGAGCAGCGTGAGGTCGTTGCCCCAGTTGCCGGTGACCACCGCCTGCGCGCCGCTGGCGAGGATCTTGGTGGCGTAGGGCGCGAAGTCCTTCACCTTGCCCATCGGGTGCAGCTCGTCGCCGACGATCTCCACGTCGGGGCGCTGCACGCCCAGCTGGCGGCGCGACTCGCGCAGCACGGCCTGGCCGAAGCTGTAGTCCTGGCCGATCAGGTAGACGCGCTTGAGCGCCGCGTCGTCCTTGACCACGTCCATCAGCGCGGCCACGCGCATGTCGGCATGGGCGTCGAAACGGAAGTGCCAGAAGCTGCAACGCTCGTTGGTCAGCACCGGATCGACCGCCGAGTAGTTCAGGAAGATCGCGCGGCGCGAGGGGTCGCGCTCGTTGTTCTTGTCGATGGCATCGATCAGCGCCGCGGCCGTCACCGACGAATTGCCCTGCAGCACGATGCGGGTGCCGTCGTCCATGGCCGCGCGCAGCGCCGACAGCGCCTCTTCGTTCTGGCCCTTGCTGTCGTAGCGGTCCAGTTGCAGCGGCCGCGCGCCGCCGGCCAGCTTCACGCCGCCGCGCGCGTTCACGCGCTCCACGGCCCACTGCAGGTTGCGGAACACGGCCTCGCCGGTGTTGGCAAACGGGCCGCTCATGCTCTCGATGAGCGCCAGTCGGATGGGGGCGGGTTGCGGGGCCTGGGCCAGGCCGGCGAACGGGGTCGCGCATAGCGCCGCCGCTGCGAATTTCAAGGCCTGGCGGCGCCAAATAAAGGGGGTTTTCATTGTCTTGAAACGCGTGCCGATGCGCCTAGATGAGGTGTCAAGCGGCACTCACGATGGAAAGGCCGCGCAGTGTAAGGGACACACATTCCATGTCCCCATTGTGTTCATTCACCCAGGAGTTTTCGCCATGTTCTTCACCCCCACCCACCGCGCGCATTTCGCTCCCCGTGCCCACGACCGCGCCTTCGAGCGCTTCGTGAACGAGGCCTTCGCCGGCGCCCGCCGCTCCCCTCTGGTC
This sequence comes from Variovorax sp. FW305-3-2-15-B-LB1, assembly GCF_058787635.1. Lineage (NCBI taxonomy): Bacteria > Pseudomonadati > Pseudomonadota > Betaproteobacteria > Burkholderiales > Comamonadaceae > Variovorax > Variovorax sp. FW305-3-2-15-B-LB1. The sequence goes on from NZ_JBYSZY010000019.1 coordinate 4,427, forward strand.
GAGCAGGACGACAAGAGCTGGACCCTGTCGCTGGACGTGCCCGGCCTGTCGCGTGAAGACCTGTCGGTGGCCATCGAAGGCGCCGTGGTCCGCATCGAAAGCAAGGCCGAAGCCAAGCGCCAGATCAAGCTCGCCTACGAGCTGCCGCAAGCCATCGACCTGGCCACCAGCGAAGCCAAGCTGGAGAACGGCGTGCTGACCCTGAAGCTGGGCAAGCTGGTGCCGGCAAGCCAGGTTTCGAACTTGCAGATCAACTAGTCCCGGCGATGCCCCCACGAAGAAAATGTTAGTGACAGCTTGTTTTGACTTTAAACAAGCGCCGTATTCACAATAGTGCCAAATAACGTCACATGATGTGACGATTTATTAGTACTTTCTTCTTCGTGGGCATCTCGTAAACGCATCGAGTTCCCGGGCGGTGCGGACAGCGGGTGTGCCTCAAGGCACCATGAAAACGCACCTGCAGTCAGCCAATGACAACGAACGGTCCGACACGCTCCTGATCTTCCTGCCAGGGGCCTACCTCAAACCCGAAGAGTTCGAGCGCGAGGGCTTCATCAGCGCCGTGCGCGAGCGGCACCTCGCAGCCGACGCACTGCTGGTCGATGCGGACGTCTCCTACTACTACGACCAGACCCTCAGCGAGCGGCTGCACGCCGACGTCATCGAGCCGCAGCGGGCCAAGGGCTACACCTCGATCTGGCTGGTCGGCATTTCCATCGGCGGATTCGGCGCGCTGATCCACGAACTGGCGCGGCCGGGCTCGGTGGACGGCATCGTGGCGCTGGCGCCCTACCTCGGGCGCCGCGTGCTCGGTGCGGAAATCAAGAAGGCCGGCGGCCTGCGCGCCTGGCAGGCCCCCACCGGGCCGCAGCCCGACGAGGAACCCGACCGCAAGCTCTGGCCCTTCTTCCAGCAGTACCTGGCGCCGAAGCCTTCCCAGGACCTGCCGCCGCTGTACCTGGGTTTCGGCCTGGCCGACCGCTTTGCCAGCAACCACAAGCTGCTGGCCGACGCCCTGCCCCCGGGGCGCGTGTTCACGACCGAAGGCGGCCACGACTGGCCCGAGTGGCGCCAGCTCTGGCGCAACGTGCTCGACGTGCTGCCGCTGCCCTCGCTGGGGCGTGCACGGCAGCAGCCGGCTACACGGTTTCCGGCAGCGGCGTCTCGGGCGTCATCAGCGATGCCATCGGCCATCGCGGCTTGACGTCGAAGGCGTAGCGCTCCGAAGCCTGCGACAGGCCCGACTGCAGCCGCATCGCGGCCGCCATGGCGATCATGGCGCCGTTGTCGGTGCACAGGTGCAGCTCGGGGTAGTGCACGCGCACCTTGCGCTTGGCGCAGGCCGCGTTCAGCTGCTCGCGCAGGTTCTTGTTGGCCCCCACGCCGCCGGCCACCACCAGCCGCTTCAGGCCGGTCTGGTCCAGCGCCGCGAGCGACTTCTTCAGCAGCACTTCGACGATCGCCGCCTGCGTGGAGGCGGCCAGGTCGGCCTTGCGCGCCTCGAGCTGGTCGCCGAGCTTCTTGGCCTGCGTGAGCACGGCCGTCTTCAGGCCGGCAAACGAAAAATCGAGGTCGCCGCTGTGCAGCAGCGGGCGCGGCAGCTTGAAGGCCGCGGCGTCGCCGCCTTCGGCCAGCTTCGCGAGCCAGGGGCCGCCGGGGTACGGCAGGCCCATGAGCTTGGCGCTCTTGTCGAAGGCCTCGCCGGCCGCGTCGTCGATGGTTTCACCGAGCAGTTCGTAGCGGCCCACGCCGTCGACCCGCATCAGCTGCGTGTGGCCGCCCGACACCAGCAGCGCCACGAACGGAAATTCGGGCGGGTCGGCGCTCAGGAACGGCGACAGCAGATGCCCTTCGAGGTGATGCACCCCCAGCACCGGCTTGCCCAGCGCCACGCCGAGCGCGCAGGCCACGCCCGCGCCCACGAGCAGCGCACCGGCCAGGCCCGGGCCGCGCGTGTAGGCCACCACGTCGATCTCGGCCAGCGAGCGTCCGGCCTCGGCCATGACGGCTTCGGTGAGCGGCAGCACGCGGCGGATGTGGTCGCGGCTGGCCAGCTCGGGCACCACGCCGCCGTAGGCCTGGTGCATGGCGATCTGGCTGTGCAGCGCGTGCGAACGCAGCAGCGGCAGCGCGTCGCCGTGCGACTCGACCAGCGCCACGCCGGTCTCGTCGCAGGATGATTCGATTCCCAACAAGAGCATGGCGCCGAGTGTAGGGGCCGCCCGCCGGCGGCGCCCGCGAAGGGGCAAGCAAGGCACGGAAGTTGCACGAGCGGGATGCGCTCCTTCTGCGCCCCCACGAATGACTTCCGGCCTGAGCTTCCTGATCGCCGCGCGCCGATGCGAGATCGACGCGCTGGACCAGCTCGCGCGCACCAGCGAGCTGGTCGGCGCCATCGGGCGGCTCGTGCATGCGCTGCAGCGCGAGCGCGGCATGTCGAACGTGTTCCTGGCCTCGCACGGCGGGCGCTTTGCCGACCAGCGCGGCCCGCAGATCGCCGAATGCCTGGCGCTCGAGCAGCAGGTGCGCGCCGGCTTCGATCGGCTCGAGGCCGAGCACCATCGCGCGGTGGGCGCCGGCCATGGCGCGCGCCTGTTCAGCCGCATCGCCTGGGTGCTGCCCGGCCTGGACGCTCTGCCCGCGCTGCGCCGGCGCATCGACGCACTCGAACTCCAGCCGGTGCAGGCCGTGGCCGCCTTCGCCAAGCTGGTGGCCGGCCTGCTGGCGGTGGTGTTCGAGGCGGCAGACGGCGCCACCGACCCCGAGATCTCGCGCCTGCTGGTGGCGATGTTCAACTTCATGCAGGGCAAGGAGTTCGCCGGCCAGGAGCGGGCCTTCGGCGCCGCCGCGCTCGCGCTGGGCCGGGGCGACGACGCGCAGCGCCAGCAGTGGAGCCATCTCATCGAGTCGCAGGAGCGCTGCTTCCAGGTGTTCATCGATTTCTCGGGCGACGCGGTGCGCACGCTGTGGCACGACAGCCAGTCGGACGCCGTGCTGGCCGAGCTCGAGCGCCTGCGCCGCAAGGGCGCCACCTCGGTGCCCGCCGACGCGGTGCTGAGCCAGGCCTGGTTCGACTGCTGCACGCGGCGCATCGACGCCATGCAGACGGTCGAGAACCGCCTCTCGGCCGACCTGCGCGCGCTGTGCGACCACAAGACCGCCCAGGCGCGCAGCGAGCTGGCGGCCTACCGGCAACTGCTCGGCACGCTGGCCCCGCAGGCCGGCGGCGCGCTCTTCTTTGACGATGCCCAGCAGGCGCAGGACGCCACGCCGGCGCAGCTCGGGCGCCACCTCGAACGCTCGGTGCTCGACATGGTCCAGGAGCAGTCGCAGCGCCTGCAGGCCATGAGCGACGAGCTCGACACCGTGCGGGCCTCGCTCAACGAACGCAAGATCGTCGAGCGCGCCAAGGGCCTGCTGATGGCGCACCGACGCCTGAGCGAGGCCGAGGCGCACAAGATGCTGCGCCAGACCGCCATGAACCAGAAGCGCCGCCTCGTCGACGTGGCCGAGTCGATGCTGGCCATGGCCGACTACCTGCCGCTCGAACCTGCACCGCGGCGCTGACCCGGGCCGCTTGGATTGGTGCAGCGCACAACAGTTGTGCGTAGCCCGGTTTCGCAGGCCGACTGGAACTTTCTCCTGCACCGGCGCGCCCTGCCAGCTATCTTTTCCATAGCTCCCAACGGCAGTTGCGGGCTGGCACACCGCTTGCATGGAGCTTGTCACAGACCGCAAGGTCTTCAGGCAGGTTGCACCCAACGGCGGGTGCGGCCCACCGAACCGGACAAAGGCGTCCCCATCCCGCAAGGGCTCGTTCACGAGCAGCCCCTGCGCGGTGCGGACGCCTTTTCGTTTTTGTCTTTCACTTCTGGAGCCCCGCCCATGTCCGATCTGCTGCTGAAAACCAAACTGAGCCGGCGCCGCGTGCTGCAGGCCGCCGCCCTCGGCGCCGTGGGCATCGACCCCGCGCTGCGCGCCGCCGTCTGGGCCCAGGGCTCGGACAAGCCCGAGAAGGAAGAAGTGAAGATCGGCTTCATCCCGCTGACCGATTGCGCCAGCGTGGTGATGGCCTCGGTGCTGGGCATCGACAAGAAGTACGGCGTGAAGATCGTGCCGAGCAAGGAAGCCAGCTGGGCCGGCGTGCGCGACAAGCTCGTGAACGGCGACCTCGACATGGCGCACGTGCTCTACGGCCTCGTGTACGGCATGCACCTGGGCGTGAGCGGGCCGAAGAAGGACATGGCCGTGCTCATGACCCTGAACAACAACGGCCAGGCCATCACGCTGTCGAAGAAGCTGGCCGACAAGGGCGCGGTCGATGCGGCCTCGCTCGCCAAGCTCATCGCCAAGGAAAAGGGCGAATACACCTTCGCCCACACCTTCCCCACCGGCACGCACGCCATGTGGCTCTACTACTGGCTCGCCTCGGCCGGCATCGACCCGTTCAAGGACGTGAAGAACATCACCGTGCCGCCCCCGCAGATGGTGGCCAACATGCGCGTGGGCAACATGGACGGCTACTGCGTGGGCGAGCCCTGGGGCCAGCGCGCGATCATGGACGGCATCGGCTTCACCGGCATCACGACGCAGGACATCTGGAAGGACCACCCCGAGAAGGTGCTGGGCTGCACCGCGGAGTTCACGAAGAAGTACCCGAACACCGCGCGCGCCGTCACGGCCGCGATCCTCGAGGCCGGCAAGTGGATCGACACCGGCCTGCAGAACAAGAACAAGATGGCCGAAACCATTGCTGACAAGAGCTACGTCAACACCAGCGTGGACGCCATCAACCAGCGCATCCTGGGCCGCTACACCAACGGCCTGGGCAAGAGCTGGGACGACCCCAACCACATGAAGTTCTACAACGGCGGCGCCGTGAACTTCCCGTACCTGTCGGACGGCATGTGGTTCCTCACGCAGCACAAGCGCTGGGGCCTGCTGAAGGAACACCCCGACTACCTGAAGGTGGCCACCGAGATCAACCGCATCGACATCTACAAGCAGGCCGCCGCCGCCACGCAGACGCCCGTGCCCAAGGACGTGCTGCGCACCAGCAAGCTCTTCGACGGCACCGTCTGGGACGGCAAGGACCCGAAGAAGTACGCCGAGTCTTTCAAGCTCCATGTCTGAGGAGAAACGCACCATGGTCAGCGCTGTCTTCCATTCCCCGCTCGACGCCGTGGCCTCGCAGGTCGCCGCGCCCGTGGTGTCCAGGCCCCTGGCACCCGCCCCCGCTGCGGCCGCTGCGGCGGCGGCACCCGTGCCCCGCACCCGCACGCCCCTGGACCTGCGCGCCTTCTGGATGCGCGTGCTCCCGCCGTTCCTGGGCTTCGGCCTGCTGGTGCTGGTGTGGGAGATCGTGGCCATGAAAAGCACCACCGGCTTTCCTTCGCCGCTGGCCACCTGGCAGCAGGCGCTCACGGTGTTCAGCGATCCGTTCTACAGCAAGGGGCCGAACGACCAGGGCGTGGGCTGGAACGTGCTCTCGTCGCTGCAGCGCGTGGCGCTGGGCTTCGGACTGGCGGCAGCGGTCGGCATTCCGGCCGGCTTCGCCATCGGGCGCTTCGAGTTCCTCTCGCGCATGTTCAACCCGCTCATCAGCCTGCTGCGCCCGGTGTCGCCGCTGGCCTGGCTGCCCATCGGCCTGCTGGTGTTCAAGGGCGCCAACCCGGCCGCGATCTGGACCATCTTCATCTGCTCGATCTGGCCGATGGTCATCAACACCGCCGTGGGCGTGCAGCGCGTGCCCAGCGACTACATGAACGTGGCCAAGGTGCTCAACCTCAGCGAATGGAAGATCCTCACCAAGATCCTCTTTCCCGCCGTGCTGCCCTACATGCTCACCGGCGTGCGCCTGGCGGTGGGCACCGCGTGGCTGGTGATCGTCGCGGCCGAGATGCTCACGGGCGGCGTGGGCATCGGCTTCTGGGTGTGGGACGAGTGGAACAACCTCAACGTCGCCAACATCATCATCGCGATCTTCGTGATCGGCATCGTCGGCCTGGTGCTGGAGTTCGCGCTCATCAAGCTCGCCACCGCATTCACGTTCGAAGAGGTGAAGTCATGAGCCGCACGGCCGCTCCGAAGGCGAATACCGCAGCGCTGCTGCGCGGAGGTTTCCAATGAACGACGACAGCAAGTACATCGAGATCCACGGCGTCGAACAGGCGTTCAAGACGCCCAAGGGCCGCTTCGTCGCGCTGCGCGACGTGAACCTGAACGTGGCCAAGGGCGAGTTCGTCACGCTCATCGGCCACTCGGGCTGCGGCAAGTCGACGCTGCTGAACCTGATCGCCGGGCTGACCACGCCCACGCAGGGCGTGCTGCTGTGCGCCAACAAGGAAATCAAGGGCCCGGGGCCCGAGCGCGCCGTGGTGTTCCAGAACCACTCGCTGCTGCCCTGGCTCACCTGCTTCGAGAACGTGTACCTCGCGGTCGAGCGCGTGTTCGCGGTCACCGAGAACAAGGCGCAGCTGCGCGAACGCACCGACGCGGCACTCGCGCTGGTGGGCCTCACGCCCGCGGCGCAGAAGCGCCCCGGCGAAATCTCGGGCGGCATGAAGCAGCGCGTGGGCATCGCCCGGGCGCTGTCGATGGAGCCCAAGGTGCTGCTGATGGACGAGCCCTTCGGCGCGCTCGACGCCCTCACCCGCGCCAAGCTGCAGGACGAGCTGCTCGCCATCGTGCAGAAGACGCGCAGCACCGTCGTCATGGTCACGCACGACGTCGACGAGGCCGTGCTGCTGAGCGATCGCATCGTGATGCTCACCAACGGCCCGGCCGCCACCATCGGCGACGTGCTGGCGGTGGACATCGCGCGTCCGCGCAACCGCGTCGCGCTGGCCGAAGACCCGGCCTATGTGCATGCGCGCAAGGCGGTGATCGATTTTCTCTACACGCGCCAGGCGCACGTGGAGAAGGCCGCGGCCTGACCCGGCAGGCGCGGCACGACGGGCGTCAGGACATGATGACCTGCAGGCTGTGCTCGTACCACCCGGTCAGGCGCTCGAAGGTGTCCACGAGTGCCTCGCTGGAACGCACCAGCGTGGCGCGCCCATCGGCACTGTCGAGCGCCTGCACACCGCCGACGAGGCGCAGCCACTCGTCGCGCGCGCTCGCCAGCCCGGCGCGGATCTCGGGCGAGCTGAGCGGGGCACGCTCCAGCTCCAGCAGCGCGGCTTCGAATTCGTTCATGGTCGGCAGCAGCCGTTCGCGCGAGGCACCGGCCGCGAGCGTCGAGGCCAGCAGCGCGTCCTTGGCCAGCCGCTGTGCGCGCATGCGCTGCCGCCCGCAGATGTTGACGATGCGCAGCGCGCGCCGCGCACCCGAGGCCTCCAGCGCGTCCGTCAGCGACTCGGCCGCCGACAGCAAAGCCTCGCCGCGCGCATCGATCGCGGCCAGCCCTTGCGACACGGGCTTGGCAGCCAGCAGCACGGCCAGCGCGAGCCACGCGGCCTGCACCTCGCCGAGCGCCCGCACGCCGGCCGGGCCCAGCTCGAGGGCCGTCAGATGATCCAGCGTCTGCTGCACCCGCTCGGTCGACTGCGTGCGCAGCACGCGCGCACGCTGCGCGTCGATGCCGGCCGCGAGCTGCGCCGCTACGCGTACCAGCCGCTGCGAGAGCATGCGCAGCTGGCCCGCGCGGTTGATCGCCTCGGCCCATTGCGCGGCCTCGATGACCGAGCGCGACACCTCGCCCAGCCGCAGGTTGGCGTGCATCGCGGCGCCGCGCAGCAGGCCGAAGGCCTCGTCCTCGCCGATGCCGCGCGCGGACATCAGCAGGCCCTTGGCGCGGTCGACCCACTTTCGCTCGTCCATGCGCGTGCGCAGGGCGTAGAGCTCGGTGCGCAGCGCGGCCTCGCGGGTCCAGCGGGCCTGCGCCTGCGCGGTCAGTGCGGCGAACGCATCGGCGCTCTCGATGGGTACCCACCCGTGCACGCCCGCGGCCACGAGCGCCGCGTGCTGCGCGCCGTCCAGCGGCGCGCTCATCACGCCCAGTGCGCATGGCGGTGCGCCGCCCCAGGCAGCCAGTGCTTCGAGCAGCGCGTCGAGCTGCGGCTCTGTTTCATCCAGATGCACCAGGACCATCGACGGTGCGAGCGCCTGCGTGCGCTGCACCAGCGTGTGGCAGCCCGCGCGCCCGAGCACCGCGACGCCCGCGGCATCGATCGACAACTGCAGCGACGCCGGCAAGGGCTCGCCTTCAGCGGGTTCAGGGGAAAGGACGACGAGAAGGGACATGGCGGCAAGGTGTGGCAAGGCCCGGGAAGCATAGGTCACGCCAGCCTGCATCCGCAGGCACGCCTCTTGCATCGAAGGGGGCACGGTGTAACGAAGCACCGCTTTGGTGAGGCTGCAGGTCCCTGCATCCAACCCGGCCATCCTCAGGCCGGGCTCACCCCCATGCCGACGGCGTTCGCCGCCGGCCTCCCGACTCCACCCCTGTCCGTCGACACGGCCGCTCCCCGGTCGCGTCGCGGCTTTTTGCACCTTTGAACGCCATGTCCGGTTTCAGGAATTTCTTGCAGTCAGGCCACAGTCCGACCCTGTTCGCGGCCTTCCTGTACTTCTCGTTCTCCTGCTGCATCTGGGTGCTCAACGGCGCCATGGCGCCCTTCATCGGCGAGACCTTCAACCTCTCGCCCGCGCAGAAGGGCCTGATGCTGTCGGTGCCGATCATCGCGGGCGCGCTCATGCGCTTTCCGCTGGGCCTGCTGTCGCAGTACATCGGCCGCAAGAAGGCAACGCTGGTCGAGATGGGCCTCATCGCCGTGGCGATGCTGTTCGGTTTCTTCTTCGTGAAGAGCTTCAACGACCTGCTCGCCATGGGCGTGCTGCTGGGCATCGCCGGCGCGAGCTTCGGCGTGGCGCTGTCGCTGGGCTCGGGCTGGTTCCCGCCGCAGCACAAGGGCCTGGCCATGGGCCTGGTAGGCGCGGGCAACGTGGGCACGGCCGTGTCGGTGCTGGTGGCGCCGCCGCTGGCCAACTGGCTGGGCTGGCAGGCGGTGTACGGCGTGGCCGCCGTCGCGATCCTCATCCCGATGGTCGTGATGGTGTTCTTCGCCAAGGAGCCGCCGGACGTGGACCCGCACGGCAGCTTCCGCGCCCACATCGCCTGCCTGTTCGAGAAAGACGGCTGGGTCTTCAGCCTGATCTACGGCGTGACCTTCGGCGGCTTCATCGGCCTCACGACCTTCCTGCCCTCGTACTACTACGACCAGTTCGGCGTGAGCAAGGTGCAGGCCGGCCAGCTGACGATGCTCGCGGCCTTCATGGGCGCGGCGGTGCGCATCGTGGGCGGCTGGTTGTCCGACCGCTGGGGCGGCGTGAACACGCTCACGGTGGTGCTGCTGGTGGTGGCCGTGGGCCTCGTGCTGGTGGGCTTCTCGTCGGGCTCGCTGGCGCTCACCACGCTGCTGCTGATCGTCTGCTTCGCCGCGCTGGGCGCGGGCAACGGCGCGCTGTTCCAGCTGGTGCCGCTACGCTGGCCCACGAGCACGGCGGTGGCCGGCTCGATGATCGGCGAGATCGGCGCCCTCGGCGGCGGCCTGGTGCCCAACGCCATGGGCCTGTCGAAGCAGTACCTGGGCAGCTATGCCTGGGGCTTCGTGTTCTTCGGTGCGCTCTCGCTGGCGATGCTGGGCGTGATGCGCGTGATGCAGATCCGCTGGACGCGCACCTGGGCCGAAAAAGGCGGACGCGCACGCGTCACACCGGCCCCTGCGGCTGCCAAGCCCTCGCCCGTTCGCAAGGCCGCCCGTTCATGACCCGCTTCGCCCGCCCCCGCTCAACGTGGCAGGAAGAGAAGCCACACGATGAGCAGCACGTTGAACAGCACCGACACGCCGAGCGCGAGCTGGTACAGCGCGAGCGGGTCGCGGCGGATCAGCGGCGTGGCGGCGGGCGCGTTCACGGGGCGCGAGGCGCCGCGCTCCAGCGCGAGCAGCATCTCCTCGGCGGTCTCGAAGCGTTCGCGCGGATCGCGGGCCACGGCCTTGCGCACCAAATGGTCGAGCCACACGGGCACGTCGGGCCGCAGGCGCGAGAGCGCGACCGGGTCGCGCCGGTAGCGCGCCACCTGGTAGGGCTCGATCTCGCCGTAGGGCAGGTGCCCGCCGAGCCACTGGTAGAGCGTGGCCCCGAGCGCGAACAGGTCGCTGCCCGCATCGGCCACGCCGCCTTCCTCCCACTGCTCGGGGTTGATGTAGCTCGGCGTGCCCGCATGCAGCTCGCGCTGCGCCGCGCCCTCGCGGCCCGAGATCGCCACGCCCAGGTCGAGGATGCGCCAGCGCCCGTCGTCGCCCCGGTGCAGGTTGCCGGGCTTAATGTCGCGGTGGACCACGCCGTGGCGGTGCAGCCGCCCGAGCGCGCGGCTCACCTCGATGGCCGCGGCGACCACCTCGGCCACGGCGCCGCGCGTGCCGTCCTTGCGCATCTGCTCGAGCGTGCGCCCGCCGTGCCAGTCGAACACGATGTACAGCGCGCTGGCGTCCGGGGCGCGCTCGTGCACGCGCACGAAGCCGCCGCCCTGCCCCACGCGCTGCCCCAGCCAGGCCTCGTGCGCCAGCATCGCGCGCTCCTGTGGGTCGTCGGCGCGCGAGGGGTGCAGGGTCTTGAGCGCGACCAGCTCGCGCGTGACCGGATGGCGCGCCTGGTACAGCAGGTGTACGCCGGTGTCGGCCACCAGGCCGGTGACGACGTAGCCGTCGAGCACGTCGCCCACCTTGAGCCACGGCGGCGGCGCGAGCCGGCGGCCGTCGCCGAGTTCGTCGTCGAGCTGGCGCGCATCGAGCCCCACCACGCGAATCACGAGCGCGGTCGCGTTGTCGCGCGTGCCGGCGGCCAGCGCGGCCTGCACCAGCGCCTCGCTTGCTGCCTCGGCGTCGCCCTGCAGCGCGAGCGCGGCCACCTGCTGCGGCTTGAGCACGCCGTGCACGCCGTCGGTGCTGAGCACGAAGCAGTCGCCCACGCGCACGTCGCCCTGCAGGTAGTCGACACGCACCTGATCGTCCAGGCCGATGGCGCGCGTGAGCCGGCTGCGCATGTCGGGGTGGTCGAAGGCGTGGTCCTGCGTGAGCAGCTGCGCGGGCTCGCCGTCGGCGCGCACGCGCCAGGCGCGCGTGTCGCCCACGTGGGCCAGCGTGTAGCTCTGGCCGTGCAGCACCAGCGCGGTGAGCGTGGTGAGCGCCGTGCCGGCGCCCTCCTGTTTGCCCTGGCGCCGGCGGTTGTGATCGGCCAGCCAGCCGTTCTGCGCGCCGATCAGGCGGTCGAGCGCGGCGGTCGGCTCCCAGGTCGCGGGCGTGGCGAAGTAGTCGGCCAGCAAACCCATCACCGTGGTCTGCGCCGCTTCGCGGCCGCGTCCGCCGCTCGAGACCCCATCGGCAATCGCCGCGATGAGTCCGCGGGCCTCGTCGCCGGCCGGCGCATGCACCGTGCCGGCGAAGTCCTCGTTCGCGTCGCGCGGCCCACGCTGGCTGCTGTAGCCGATGTCCACTTCAAAGCTCATGGCGCGATTCTGACCGCGCGCCGCGGGCCGTCGTTCGGTTGATTTCCCTGAAAGGTCCCGCCCCATGAAGAAAATGAAACTCGTGATGGTCGGCAACGGCATGGCCGGCGTGCGCACGCTCGAGGAGCTGCTGAAGATCGCGCCCGACCTGTACGACATCACCGTCTTCGGCGCCGAGCCGCACCCGAACTACAACCGCATCCTGCTGTCGCCCGTGCTCGCGGGCGAGCAGACGGTGGACGAGATCGTGCTCAACAGCTGGGAGTGGTACAGCGACAACCACATCACGCTGCACGCCGGCAAGAAGGTGGTCGAGGTCGACCGCGTGAACCGCATCGTGCGTGCGGAAGACGGCACCGAGGCGCCCTACGACCGCCTGCTGATGTGCACCGGCTCGAACCCCTTCATGCTGCCCGTGCCCGGCAAGGACCTGAAGGGCGTGATTGCCTACCGCGACATCGCCGACACCGACTACATGATCGAGACCGCGCGCACGCACAAGAACGCGGTGGTCATCGGCGGCGGCCTGCTCGGCTTGGAAGCCGCCAACGGCCTGATGCTGCGCGGCATGACCGTGACGGTGGTGCACGTGATGCCCTGGCTCATGGAGCGCCAGCTGGACGACGTGGCGGGCAAGCTGCTGCAGAAGTCGCTCGAAGACCGCGGCCTGAAGTTCCTCATGGGCGCGCAGACGCAGGACCTGGTCGGGGGCGACGATGGCCGCGTGAAGGCCATCCGCTTCAAGGACGGCACCGAGGTCGCGGCCGACCTCGTGGTGATGGCCGTGGGCATCCGCCCCAATGTGGAGCTGGCCGAGAAGATGCGCCTGCACTGCAACCGCGGCATCGTCGTCACCGACACGATGCAGACCGTGACCGACGCGCGCATCTACTCGGTGGGCGAATGCGCGGCGCACCGCGGCATCGCCTACGGCCTGGTCGCACCGCTGTTCGAGCAGGCCAAGGTCGCGGCCAACCACCTGGCGCAGTTCGGCATCGGCCGCTACCTGGGGTCGCTCACCTCCACCAAGCTCAAGGTGACGGGCATCGACCTGTTCAGCGCCGGCGAGTTCATGGGCGGCGAAGGCACCGAAGAAATCGTCATGAGCGACCCCTTCGGCGGCGTCTACAAGAAGCTGGTGCTCAAGGACGACAAGCTGATCGGCGCCTGCCTGTACGGCGACACGGTGGACGGCAGCTGGTACTTCAAGCTGCTGCGCGACGGGCGCAGCGTGCACGACATCCGCGACAAGCTGATGTTCGGCGAATCGAACATCGGCGACACCGGCCACGAAGGCCACAGCAAGGCCGCCAGCATGCCCGACGACGCCGAGGTGTGCGGCTGCAACGGCGTGAACAAGGGCACCATCTGCAAGGCCATCAAGGAAAAGGGCCTGTTCACGCTCGACGAGGTGAAGAAGCACACCAAGGCCAGTGCCAGCTGCGGCTCGTGCACCGGGCTGGTCGAGCAGATCCTGATGTTCACCGCGGGTGGCGACTACTCGGCCACGCCGAAGAAGAAGGCGATCTGCGGCTGCACCGACATGAGCCACCAGGACGTGCGCGACGCGATCCGCAAGGAGCACTGGCTCACGCACGACGCGGTCTACCGCGGCATGGGCTGGCGCACGCCCAACGGCTGCGCCACCTGCCGCCCGGCCGTCAACTACTACCTCATCAGCACCTGGCCCAAAGAGGCGAAGGACGACCCGCAGAGCCGCTTCATCAACGAGCGCAGCCACGCCAACATCCAGAAGGACGGCACCTACTCCGTCATCCCGCGCATGTGGGGCGGCCACACCACGCCCGACGAGCTGCGCCGCATTGCCGACGCGGCCGACAAGTACAAGATCCCGACCGTCAAGGTCACGGGCGGCCAGCGCATCGACCTCTTGGGCGTGAAGAAGGAAGACCTCGAAGGCGTGTGGAAGGACATCGGCATGCCCTCGGGCTTTGCGTATGCCAAGTCGCTGCGCACGGTGAAGACCTGCGTGGGCAGCGAGTGGTGCCGCTTCGGCACGCAGGACTCCACGCAGATGGGCAAGGACCTGGAGCGCGCGCTGTGGGCCATGTACTCGCCGCACAAGGTCAAGCTGGCCGTGTCGGGCTGCCCGCGCAACTGCGCGGAGGCCGGCATCAAGGACGTGGGCGTGATCGGCGTCGACTCGGGCTGGGAGCTGTACGTGGGCGGTAACGGCGGCATCAAGACCGAGGTGGCGCAGTTCCTCGTGAAGGTGAAGACCGCCGAGGAAGTGATGGAACACGCCGGCGCCTTCCTGCAGCTGTACCGCGAGGAAGGCTGGTACCTGGAGCGCACCGTGCACTACATCGGCCGCGTCGGGCTGGACTACGTGAAGAAGAAGATCCTCGACGACGTCGAAGGCCGCAAGTCGCTGTGGGAACGGCTGCAGTTCGCGCTCGACGGCGAGCCCGACCCGTGGTTCGAGTCGGCGCAGGCCTCGGTGGACGTGCGGCAGTTTGCGCCGCTGAGCGTGTGATCGGAGCGACCGCTTGAAACGACGACTCTTCATTGCTTCTTCCGCCCTCGCCGCGCTCGCCCCGGTGGGCGCGCGTGCGCAGGTGGCCGACCTCAACGACGCCATCAACAAGGCCGGCCGCCAGCGCATGCTGTCGCAGCGCGCGAGCAAGGCCTACCTGGCGCTGGTGCAGAAGGTGGAGCCGCGCAGCGCGCAGCAAGTGCTCGACCGCTCGGTGGCGCTGTTCGAGCGCCAGCTCGGCGAGCTCAAGGCCTTTGCGCCCACGCCAACGCTGCGCGCCACCTACGACGGCCTGGACGGCGCCTGGCGCGCGTTCCGCACCGAGCTGGCCGACGCAGCACCCGGCCGGGAAGCCGCCGCCCGGGTGGTGGCGCTCGACGCCGCCGTGCTCGCGCTGGCGCACCAGGGCACGGCGCAGTACGAGGCCGCCTCGGGCAGGCCGGTCGGGCGGCTGGTCAACATCGCGGGGCGCCAGCGCATGCTGTCGCAGCGCATGGCCAAGTGCTACCTGGCCGCGGCCATGCAGATCGACCCGGCCGGCAGCACCGCCGAGATCGCCAAGGCGCGCACCGAATTCCTGGCCGCGCTCGAGCTGCTGCGCAACGCGCCCGAGGCCACCGCGCAGATCCGCCAGGAGCTGGTGCTGGCCGACGCGCAATGGATGTTCTTCAACCGCGGCCTGCAGCGGCTGGACGGTGCGGGCGCCTCGCCCGCGCTGATGTCCGACGTGTTCGTGAGCAGCGAGAACCTGCTCGCGATCATGGACCGCGTGACCGGCCTGTACGCCGAGATCAAGACCTGACCCGCGCCCGACCCCAAGACAAGAGAGCCCCACCATGAGCGATTGGAAAGCCATCTGCCGCCTCGACGACATCCCCGTGCTCGGTGCCCGCCGCGTGATGCGGCCCGCCGGCCTGGACGTGGCCGTGTTCCGCAATGCCGAGGACCAGGTCTTTGCGCTGCTCGACCGCTGCCCGCACAAGGGCGGCCCGCTGAGCCAGGGCATCGTGTTCGGCACCAGCGTGGCCTGCCCGCTGCACAACTGGGCCATCGGCCTGGACGACGGCTGCGCCCGCTCGCCCGACGAAGGCTGCACGCCGAAGTTCGCGGTGAAGCTGGAAGACGGCGTGGTGCACCTGGACGCCGGCGAGCTGGCCACGCACGCGCTCGACCTGGAGCGCCCGGTCGCCGGGCCGCAGCGCCTGGCCGCCGTGACGGTCCTGTCCCCGGAAGAAGGTTGAGGCCCGCATGACCCAGGAGACGCGCTCCACCTGCCCGTACTGCGGCGTCGGCTGCGGCGTCATCATCGAATCGCAGGGCGACCAGATCACCGGCGTGCGCGGCGACCCCGACCACCCGGCCAACTTCGGGCGCCTGTGCACCAAGGGCTCGACCCTGCACCTCACGGCCAGCGCGACCGTCACGCGCCAGACGCGGCTGCTGCAGCCCCTGCAGCGCCTCGCGCGCAAGGAGGCGCCCGCGCCCATGACGTGGGACCACGCGCTCGACCTCGCCGCCGGCAAGTTCGCGCAGGTGGTGCGCGACCACGGCCCCGACGCGGTCGGCTTCTACGTGTCGGGCCAGCTGCTCACCGAGGACTACTACGTCTTCAACAAGCTCGCCAAGGGCCTGGTCGGCACCAACAACATCGACACCAACTCGCGCCTGTGCATGAGCAGCGCGGTGGCCGGCTACAAGCAGACGCTGGGCGCCGACGCGCCGCCGGCCTGCTACGACGACCTGAAGCATGCCGAGTGCCTGTTCATCGTGGGCAGCAACACGGCGTGGGCGCACCCCATTCTTTTTCGCCGCATCGAGGACGCGAAGGCCGCGAACCCGGCGCTGAAGATCGTCGTGGCCGACCCGCGCCGCACCGACACGGTCGAGATCGCCGACCTGTTCCTGCCGATCCAGCCCGGCACCGACGTGATGCTGTTCCACGGCATGCTGCACCTGATGCTGTGGGAAGGCTGGACCGACACCGCCTACATCGCGGCCCGCACCAACGGCTTCGACGCGCTCAAGGCCACGGTGCGCGACTGCACGCCCGACACCGTGGCGCAGGTGTGCGGCATCCCCAAGGACGACCTGCTCGCGGCGGCGCGCATGTTCGCCACCTCGCCCGCCACGCTGAGCCTGTATTGCCAGGGCCTGAACCAGTCGTCCAGCGGCACGGCGAAGAACGCGGCGCTCATCAACCTGCACCTGGCCACGGGCCAGATCGGCAAGCCCGGCGCGGGCCCGTTCTCGCTCACGGGCCAGCCCAATGCAATGGGCGGGCGCGAGGTGGGCGGCCTGGCCAACCTGCTGAGCGCGCACCGCGACCTGGCCAACCCCGAGCACCGCGCCGAAGTGGCCGCGCTGTGGGGCGTGCCCTCGGTGCCCGAGAAGCCCGGCAAGACGGCCGTGGAGATGTTCCAGGCCGCGGCCGACGGCGAGATCCGCGCCCTGTGGATCGCCTGCACCAACCCCGCGCAATCGATGCCCGACCAGGCCACGGTGCGCCGCGCGCTCGAACGCGCTGAGTTCGTCGTGGTGCAGGAAGCCTTCGCCACCACCGCCACCTGCGCCTTCGCCGACCTGCTGCTGCCCGCCACCACCTGGGGCGAGAAGGAAGGCACCGTGACCAACAGCGAGCGCCGCATCTCGCGCGTGCGCCCGGCCGTGCCGGCGCCCGGCGAGGCGCGCAACGACTGGTCGATCGGCGTGGCCTTCGCGCGCCGGCTCGAACAGCAACTGGGCCGCACCTTCACGCTGTTCCCGTACGAGAGCGCCGAATCGGTCTGGAACGAGCACCGCGAATCCACGCGCGGGCGCGACCTCGACATCACCGGCCTGAGCTACGCGATGCTCGAGAACGCCGGCCCGCAGCAATGGCCGCTGAAGGAAGGCGAGCGCACCGGCCGCGTGCGCCTGTACGAAGACGGCGTGTTTCCCACGCCCGACGGCCGCGCGCGCTTTGTCGACACGCCCTACAAGCCCGTGGCCGAGGCGCGCGAGGCGCGCTTTCCCTTCTCGCTGAACACCGGCCGGCTGCGCGACCAGTGGCACGGCATGAGCCGCACCGGCACGGTCGGCAAGCTGTTCGGCCACGTGGCCGAGCCCGTGGTGCAGATGAATGCGCAGGACATGGCACGCCGCCAGATCGCCGAAGGCGACCTGGTGCACCTCACGTCCAAACGCGGCTCGATCCTGCTGCCGGCGCGCGCCAGCGCCGAGATCGGCATGAGCCAGGCTTTCGTCGCCATGCACTGGGGCGAGGAGTACCTGAGCGGCTGCTCGTCGACCGGCGTGCGGCTCGCGGGCATCAACGCGCTGACCACGCCGGCCTACTGCCCGACCTCGAAGCAGCCCGAGCTCAAGCACACGCCCGTGAAGATCCTCAAGGCCGAGCTGCCATGGTCACTGCTGGCCATGGCCTGGCTGCCCGCCGGCGACGCGCTCACGGCGCAGCGCGCGCTGCAGCCGCTGATGGCGCTGTTCCCCTTCGCCACCTGCGTGCCATTCGCGGGCAATGCGCCAGGCGAAGAAGAACGCAGCGGCGTGCTCTTTCGCGCCGCCGCGCACGACGCACCCGACGCCGCGCTGGTCGAGAAAATCGAAGCCCTGCTGGGCCTGCAGACCGCCGACACCCTGCGCTACGCCGACCACCGCCGCGGCCAGCGCCGCGCCGCGCGGCTGGTGCGCCGCGCCGACGGCAGCGCCGGGCTCGAGGCCTTTCTGCTGGGCGGCGACACCAGCGCCGAAGCCTGGATCGCCACCCTGCTGCGCGAGGAACTGCCCGCGCAAAGCTACGGCCGCCTGCTGCTGTCGCCGGGCGCCCGCGCGCCGGTCGCCGTGCAGTCGCGCGGCAAGCCGGTGTGCGCCTGCTTCAACGTGACCGACCGCGCCATCGAGGCCGAGCTGCTGCGCTGCACCGGCAGCCCCGACGAACGGCTGGCGGCGCTGCAGGGGGCGCTGAAGTGCGGCACGAACTGCGGCTCGTGCGTGCCGGAACTCAAGCGCATGGTGCGGGCCACCCCGGCCGAAGCACTGGCCGTGGGGGCATAAGCCGACTCACATTCCGGCATAAGCGTTGCGGGACAATCCGCCTACCCATGGGAATCAGCCACTACATCAAGGAAATCGGCCGCGGCGCGCGAGGCGCCCGTCCGCTCACGCGCGAGCAGGCCTGCGACCTGTTCGGCCAGGTGCTGGACGGCACGGTCACCGACCTGGAGATCGGCGGCTTCTGCCTGGCCATGCGCATCAAGGGCGAGACGCCCGAGGAGATGGCCGGTTTTCTCGACGCCACGCATGCACGCCTGAACCCCGTGACGACCCGCGGCGGCCCGCTGATCGTGCTGCCCAGCTACAACGGCGCGCGCAAGCTGCCGGTGCTCACGCCGCTCCTGGCGCTGCTGCTGGCCCGCGAAGGCCTGGCGGTGCTGGTGCACGGCAGCGCGAGCGAAACCTCGCGCGTACTGGCATCGAACGTGCTTTCGGCCCTGGACATGCCCCCGATGACCACGCTCACCCCGATCGCCGCCGGCCAGGTGGGCTTTGCCCCGACCGAGCTGCTGAACCCCGCGCTCAAGCGCCTGCTCGACGTGCGCCGCGTGGTGGGCCTGCGCAACCCCGGCCACAGCGTGGTCAAGCTCATGCGCCCGACCACCGGCCCCTGCGTGGTGGTGGCCAGCTACACGCACCCCGAATACGCCCGCACGATGGGCGAGACCTTCGAGCTCACGGGCATGACCGCCCTGCTCTCGCGCGGCCTCGAAGGCGAGGTGGTCTCCGACCCGCGCCGCACCGCGCAGATCGACGGCTTCGTGCGCGGCGTGCGCAGCGAACTCCAGGCCCAGGCCGCCGGCACCGCCGCCGACGTGCCCGGCCTGCCGAAAGAAATCGACGTCGCCACCACGGCCGCCTACACGCGGCGCGTGCTGGCCGGCGAGCTTCCAGTGCCCGAAGCCATCGCGACGCAAGTCAGGCACATCACCGAACTGGCCTCCCACGCATGAACACCCCTTCCACCCTCATCACCGGCCGCTGCACGCTGGTGGGCGCCGGCCCCGGCGACCCCGAGCTGCTGACCGTCAAGGCCGTCAAGGCGATCCAGGCCGCCACGATGCTGCTGGTCGACGACCTCGTGAACGACGCCGTGCTCCAGGCCTACGCCCGGCCCGGCGCGCGCATCGTGCACGTGGGCAAGCGCGGCGGCTGCAAGAGCACGCCGCAGGCCTTCATCGAGCGGCTCATGATCACGGCCGTGCGCGAAGGCGAGACCGTGGTGCGCCTCAAGGGCGGCGACCCGTTCATCTTCGGGCGCGGCGGCGAAGAGGTGGAACACCTGCGCGAGGCCGGCATCGAATGCGCGGTGGTCAACGGCATCACCGCCGGCCTGGCCGCCGTGACCTCGCTGGGCGTGCCGCTCACCCACCGCGACCATGCGCAGGGCGTGGTCTTCGTCACCGGCCACGCCAAGACCGGCGCCGGCGCGGCCGAAGACCCGACCGACTGGCGCGCGCTGGCCGCCACGGCGCACAACGCACGCCTCACGCTGGTGATCTACATGGGCGTCTCGGGCGCCGGCCATATCGAGCGCGAACTGCTGCACGGCCTGCCGGGCGACACGCCCGTGGCCGTGGTGCAGCACGCGAGCCTGCCGCACCAGCGCCACCTCGTGACCACGCTGCAGGGCCTGCAGGCCCGCATCGCCGAGGCCGGGCTGGCCAGCCCGGCGGTGATCGTGGTGGGCGACGTGCTGCAGGGGCTGGCCGCAGCCGCGCTGCAGCCGGGCGACGCCGGCCGGTTCGGGACCTAGCGCGCAGCTTCGAGGTGCGTGACGGTCGGCTTGCCCTTCACCACCTCGACATGAAACCGGACCTTGTCGCCGGGCTTGACCTGTTCAAGCATCTGCTTCTCGGCCACATCGAAACCCATCGTCATCGGCGGCATCGCCAGGTTGGGGATGTCGCCGTGCTTCAACACGATCAGCCCGCGGGCCGGGTCGATCTTCTGGACCACCGCATCGGTCAGCATGCCCGGCGCGGACGCCTTCGCGGGCGGTGGCTCGCTCTTCGGCGCCTGGGCCTGGGCGGCACCGGCCAGGCCGGCGAGCAGTGCGAAGGCAAGGGGATGGAGGAAGTTCATGAAGTGGCTCCTTGACGAGATGAGGGGTTGGAAACAGCAGATGACAAAGGGGCGCGACGGCGCAACAGATACCAGGCCGCGGGCACGACCAGCATGCTCAGCAGCGGCGCGGTGACCATGCCGCCCACCATGGGTGCGGCAATGCGGGTCATCACCTCCGAGCCGGTGCCGCTGCCCCACAGGATGGGCAGCAGGCCGGCCATCACGACGGCCACGGTCATGGCCTTGGGCCGCACGCGCAGCACGGCGCCTTCGCGGATCGCGGCCAGGAGCGTCTCCTCGTTCATCGGCTCGCCGGCATCGAGGCGCCGTGCCAGCGCGTTCTTCAGATAGACCAGCATCACCACGCCGAACTCGGCCGCCACGCCGGCCAGCGCGATGAAGCCGACCGCCGTGGCCACCGAGATCGAATGGCCCAGCGCCCAGATGAGCCAGAAGCCGCCGACGAGCGAGAACGGCACGGCCGCCATCACCAGGGCCGCATCGGCGAACGAGCGGAACAGCAGGTACAGCAGCACGAAGATCACCGCCAGCGTGGCCGGCACGACCAGCTTCAGCCGCTCGGTCGCGCGCGCCAGGTACTCGAACTGGCCGGACCATGACACCGCATAGCCCGCGGGCATCTTCACGGCCTTGTCGACGGCGGCCTGCATGTCGTGGACGGCGGAGCGCAGGTCGCGCCCGCGCACGTCGACGTAGACCCAGCCCGACAGCCGCGCGTTCTCGCTGCGCAGCATCGGCGGGCCGTCTTCGATCACGATGCGCGCGACGTCGCCGAGCAGCAGCTGTGCGCCCTTCTCCGTCACGAAGGGCAGTTGCCGCAGCCGCTCCAGCGAATCGCGGATCTCGCGCGGATAACGCACGTTGATGGGGTAGCGCTCGCGGCCCTGGATCACTTCGCCCACGTTCTCGCCGCCGATGGCCGTGGACACCACGGCCTGCACATCGGCCACCGAGAGGCCGTAGCGCGCGGCCGCCAGCCGGTCGACATCGACGTCGATGTAGCGCCCGCCGGTGAGCCGCTCCGCCAGCGCCGACGACACGCCGGGCACGCCCTTCACCGCCGCCTCGATCTGCGTGGTCAGCTTGTCGATGGTGGCCAGGTCCGCCCCCGCCACCTTGATGCCGACCGGGCTCTTGATGCCCGTGGCCAGCATGTCGATGCGGTTGCGGATGGGCGGCACCCACACGTTGGTCAGGCCCGGCACCTTGACGGCGCGGTCCAGTTCCTCGATCAGTCGGTCGGGTGTCATGCCGGCGCGCCATTCGCGCTTCGGCTTGAACTGGACGGTGGTCTCGAACATCTCGAGCGGCGCGGGGTCGGTCGCGGTGTCCGCGCGGCCGGCCTTGCCGAACACGCGCGCGACCTCGGGCACGGTCTTGATGAGGCGGTCGGTCTGCTGCAGCAGCTCGGCGGCCTTCGACACCGACAGCCCCGGCAGCGCCGACGGCATGTAGAGCAGATCGCCTTCGTCCAGTGGCGGCATGAACTCGCCGCCCAGGCGCATCAGCGGCACCACGGTGAGCGCCAGCAGCACCGCGGCAACGGCCAGCGTCCCTTTGGGAAAGCGCAGCACCAGCTCCAGCGCGGGCCGGTACACGGCCATCAGGCAACGGTTCACTGGATTGGCGCCTTCGTGCGGAATGCGCCCGCGCACCAGGTAGCCCATGAGCACCGGGATCAGCGTGACCGACAGGCCCGCCGCTGCGGCCATCGCATAGGTCTTGGTGAAGGCCAGCGGCGAGAACAGCCGCCCTTCCTGCGCCTCGAGCGAGAACACGGGCACGAAGGACAGCGTGATCACCAGCAGCGAGAAGAACAGCGCCGGCCCGACCTCCACCGACGCGTCGGCAACGAGCCCCCATCGCTCCATCACCGTCGGTTGCCGGCCCTGCGCCATCTCGAAGGCCTCGATGTGCTTGTGCACGTTCTCGACCATCACGATCGCCCCGTCCACCATCGCCCCGATGGCGATCGCGATGCCGCCCAGCGACATGATGTTGGCGTTGACGCCCTGCCAGTGCATCACGATGAAGGCCGCGAGCACGCCGATCGGCAAGGCCACCACCGCCA
Source organism: Variovorax sp. FW305-3-2-15-B-LB1 (assembly GCF_058787635.1). Lineage (NCBI taxonomy): Bacteria > Pseudomonadati > Pseudomonadota > Betaproteobacteria > Burkholderiales > Comamonadaceae > Variovorax > Variovorax sp. FW305-3-2-15-B-LB1. The sequence goes on from NZ_JBYSZY010000019.1 coordinate 26,645, forward strand.
CCAGCGCCGAGCGCAGGTGGAACAGGAAGACCGCGCAGACCAGCGCCACCACGATGAACTCCTCGATCAGCTTGCCGCGCAGGTTGTCGACGGCGCGATCGATCAGCAGCGAGCGGTCGTAGGTCGGCACGATCTCGACGCCGGCCGGCAGGCCGGGCTTGAGCGCCTCGAGCTTGGCCTTGACGGCCTCGATGGTCGAGCGCGCGTTCTTGCCCGAGCGCATGACGATCACGCCGCCCGCCACCTCGCCTTCGCCGTCGAGCTCGGCGATGCCGCGGCGCATCTCGGGGCCGATCTGCACCGTGGCCACATCGCGCAGCAGCACCGGCGTGGCGCCCGTCACGGCCAGCGGGATGGTGCGGAAGTCGTCCAGCGAACGCAGGTAGCCGCGCGAACGCACCATGTACTCGGCCTCGGCGAGCTCGACGACCGAGCCGCCCGAGGCCTGGTTGGCGTTCTGCAGCGCCGCCACGACCATCGCCTGCGTGATGCCCAGCGCGCGCATGCGGTCGGGGTCGAGCACCACCTGGTACTGGCGCACCATGCCGCCGATGCTGGCGACCTCGGCCACGTCGGGCACGGTCTTGAGTTCGAACTTGAGGAACCAGTCGTTCAGTGCGCGCAGCTGCCCGATGTCGCGCGTGCCCGTGCGGTCGACCAGCGCGTACTCGTAGACCCAGCCCACGCCCGTGGCATCGGGGCCCAGCGAGGCGTTGGCGCCGGCGGGCAGCCTGCCCTGCACCTGGTTCAGGTACTCGACGACGCGCGAGCGCGCCCAGTAGGGGTCGGTCTTGTCGTCGAACAGCACGTAGACGAACGAGTCGCCGAAGAACGAGTAGCCGCGCACGGTCTTGGCACCGGGCACGCTGAGCATGGTGGTGGTCAGCGGGTAGGTGACGAGGTCTTCGACCACCTGGGGCGCCTTGCCGGGGAAAGGCGTGCGGATGATGACCTGCGTGTCCGACAGGTCGGGCAGCGCATCGAGCGGCGTGCGCACCACCGACCACCACCCGGCGGCCACCAGGAACAAGGTCGCGATCAGCACCAGGAAGCGGTTGCCGATCGACCAGCGGATGACGGCGGCGATCATCGCTTGGTGCCCTGTGGCATGCGCTGCACGGAGACCAGCTCGTAGCCCGTGGGGCCACCTTCCTTGAACTCGAAGCGGACCAGGTCGCCGGGCTGGATGTCCGGGAACGCCTCGGGCGATGCCTTCGCAAAGCCCATCGTCATCGACGGCCACTTGAGCGTGGCGACGGGGCCGTGCGAGATCGTGAGACCGTCGGGCGCCACGCTCTCGACCTTGCCTTCGGCCTGGTGCAGCACGGCAGCCGGCGCTGCGGCCGTGGCCGCAGGCGATGCCATGCTGCCCAGCACCGAGCGCAGCCGGGCCTCCGAGTCGATGAGGAACTGGCCGCTGGCCACCACCTGGTCACCTTCATTCAGGCCGGAGACGACTTCGGTGTCGTCGCCGAGGTCCGCGCCAGTCGACACGTCGCGCGGCTCGAACGCGCCATCGGCCTTGCGCACGATGACGACCGCGCGCTTGCCGGTGCGGATCACGGCTTCGGACGGCACGACCAGCCGGGTGCTGGCGGGCCCCGTCACCTGCAGGCGCAGCAGCAGGCCGGGCGTGAGCGTGCCGCGCCGGTTGTCGACCTCGAAGCGGGCCTTCAGGGTGCGGGTGGCTGCGTTGACCTCGGGCAGGATCTCGTCGAGCGTGCCGTCGAACGACTGGGCGGCATCGGCCTGGAGCACCGCCCTGACCTTCTGGCCGCGCGCGAGCCGCACGGCCTGCGCTTCCGGAATCTCGGCCACCGCCCAGACCTTCTCCAGGCCCGCGATGCGGAACAGCGTCATGCCGGGCGTGACCGCGACGCCTTCGCGCACGCCCAGCTCGGCCACCACGCCGTCGGACGGCGCGGTGAGCACGTAGCGCGCCTGCGCCGTGCCGGTTTCCTCGCTGCGGCGGATGAGCTCGGCGGGGATGGACAGGGCCCGCATGCGCTCGCGCGCGGCGGCGACGAGGTCGGCGGAAACGCCCGATCGCTTGAGGGCCAGCCATTCGTTCTGCGGGCCCAGCCATTCAGGCGCGAAGACCGTCGCCAACGCCTGCCCCTTGCGCACGCGCTCCATCGGCGCGCGGACCGACAGGCGCTCGACGTAGCCCGCCACGCGCGTCTGCACGACGACGTTGAGCCGCTCGTCGAACTGCACGGCACCGACCGCATCGAAAGACGCGGAGGTTTCCACCCGCCGCACACCGGCATACCGGATGCCGAGGTTCTGCTGGACCGTGGGGCTCACCTGCACGCCGCCTTCGTTGCCCTTGCCGGTGGCGCTGTCGGCGTACATGGGCACCAGCTGCATGTCCATGAAGGGCGACTTGCCGGGTTTGTCGAAGCGCGGGCCCGGCACCATGGGGTCGTGCCAGTAGAGGACCTTGCGGCCGTCCGTGGTGGACGGCGTGGTCGCCGACGCCTCCGTGGACGGGGCTGTCGTGCGCCCCAGGTAGAAGGCGCCTGCGCCGAGCAACAGGGCGGCCAGCAGCGAAACGCCGATCGTGCGTGTGCGGTTCATGGGGCCCCCTCGGTGGTGAGCGGCCGGAAGGCCAGTTGGACGTGGGTTCTGGCCAGGTCGCGCTGCAGCGTCAGCAGCTTGCGCTGCGCTTCGACTTCGGCATGGCGCGCCTCGAACAGCGTGACGAGGCTGCCTTGATTCGACCGGTAGGCCGCCGTTGCGGCCGCCGTTCTCTGGCCGGCCGGAACGACCACGCCCGAGCGGTAGCGGTCGATGCGTTGCTGCAGGCGTTGCGCATCGCTGCGCAGCGCCTGGTATTCGGCGGTCGCGGCCCGGGTGGCTTCGGCCAGGTCGGCCTCGGCTTTCTCGACCAAGGCCAGCTTGGCGGCGGTGTCCCGGTCCTGCCGTTCGCCGGGTGCGACGGGCAGCGGAATGCTCAGGCCCACCGACACCATGTCGGCGTAGCCGGTGCGCTGGCCATAGGCGACCTCCCAGGTCCAGTTCGGCTTGCGATTGGACGCAGTGACGGCCGCCGTCTGCCTGGCCACGTCGACATCGCGCTGCATGGCTGCGACCGTGGGGTGCGCGGCCACATAGGCCGCTTCGGACGGCACGGCGATGGCGCCCGGAGACCGCAGTTCGTCGGGCGGCACGCCGACCCAGCGCTGGAAGGCGACGCTGGCGGCTTCCTGCTGCTGCAGGAGGTCGGCCGTCTCGTCTTCCGCGATGCCTCTGCCGCCGGCGAGCGCCAGCACGTCCTGGCTGCTCCCCGCGGCCGACGACAGGCGTGCGCGCGAGGCCTCCAGTTCTTCGTGCGCATGGTGTTCCATGCGCTGCGCGAGCTTGACGCTCTCGCCGGCGTAGAAAGCGTCCACGTACGCGAGCGCGGCCTGCCGGCGGGTGTCGGCCACGGCGGCCTGCACCCGCACCGCCTCCAGCCCGACCGACGCCTCGGCGGCGGCCTGCCGTGCGGCGCGCTTGTCGGCGGACAGCCATTCCTGGCTGAGGCCGATGCGCTTCATCGTCATCGAGTCGCGCGTGGTGTGGAAACGGTCCGCGCCCGTCGCGGGCAGGTTGTCGACGCCGATGCGCAGCGTGGGGTCGGGAAGCTGCGGGGCCGCGGAGGCCGCCGCCGTGGCGCTGGCGACGCCGGCACGGGCGGCGCGGGTGGCTTCGGAACGCCGGGCCGCAAGCTCCAGCGCTGCATCAAGAGATAAGGGGGCCGCCGCCGCTAGGGACGGCAGCAACGCGACGGCCCATACGGCCGCGCGCGAAAAAGGAAGGGACATGAAAACTCCGCAAACGAACGAGCGAATCGCTGGCAAGCGGACACGCCGCACCAGCACCGGTCAGTCGACGGAGATGTCAGACGCGCAGTCGGCGCGTGGCAAGAAAAACGGGATCGGGCGGTGGATGCTGCCGCTCCGGCACGGCCTGCGGCGGAAGGACATGGCCTTCCGACACCAGCACCAGGGGCATCACCACGAGCTGCACGATGGCCGGCAGCGAAGGCGTGGTCAGCTTCACCGGCTCGAAGGACAGCGACAGGTCGGCGGCGTGCTGGAAGCACAGCACCGGCTGGGCCATGTCCATGCCTTCACAGGGCTCGCCCGACGCCATCCTCTCGGCCATCGAACCCGGGCTGTCCGGGGCGCCGGGGCAGACATAGCCTGCCAGCGCCAGCTGCGAGAACAGCAGCGACAGGACCACGAAAATCGCGGTCGTGCAGCGACGGAGAGAGCGGCGGGCCATGAGGAGCCGCAGTGTAGCGCCGCCGTCCGGGCGCCGCCTAAAATCCCGCCCGGCCCAACGAACAAGAAGGAAGAGGCAGGGATGCTCGACAAACTCAACGAATTCACCGAAAGCCACGGCGAGCTGCGCCGCGGGCGCGGGCTGGTCACGGGCACCATCGCCTTCAGCCTCGCCGCCCTGTGCTTCCTGGGCGTGCTGGCCTTCCACTTTCCGCAGTACCTGACGACGCCCGAGCTGCGCAAGAGCTACAACGTCGACGTGATGCGCGTCATCCTGCTGACGGCGCTGGTCATCGCGGGCGGGCTCTCGCTGGTCAACATCATCTTCAACCGCTCGCGCTGGCTGTCGTCGGCCGCGTTCCTGCTGGTGGCGGTGTCGGCGCTGCTGGGCGGGCACAAGGTGCCGGTGCACGACTTCGCGGACCACACGCCGTACATCGGGCTCGACTGGTTCATCCTCGACCTCTTGGGCTCGTCGCTGATCTTCATCTTCATCGAGAAGCTCTTTGCACTGCGCAAAGATCAACCCGTGTTCCGCGAAGAGTGGCAAACCGACTTCCACCACTTCGTGGTGAACCACATGATCGTGGGTTTCGTGCTGCTGGCCACCAACCTCATGGTGCACAAGCTCTTCGGCTGGGCCGCCAACGACGGCATCCGCGGCTGGGTGAGCAACCTGCCGTTCTGGGCCGGCATCCTGCTGATCATTCTGGTGGCCGACCTCGTGCAGTACTGGACGCACCGCGCGTACCACGAGGTGCCGGTGCTGTGGCGCCTGCACGCGGTGCACCACAGCGTGAAGAGCATGGACTGGATGGCGGGCTCGCGCCAGCACATCCTGGAGTTGCTGATCACGCGCACGCTGGTGCTCGCGCCCATCTACGTGCTGGGTTTCAGCAAGGACGTGATCGACGCCTACATCGTGGTGGTCGGCTTCCAGGCGGTGTTCAACCACTGCAACGTGAGCGTGCGCCTGGGCCCGCTGCGCTACCTGATCGTGACGCCCAACTTCCACCACTGGCACCACAGCCAGGACATCGAGGCGCTCGACAAGAACTACGCGGCGCACTACGCCTTCCTCGACTACCTCTTCGGCACCGCGGTGAAGAGCACCAAGCTCTGGCCCGAAAAATACGGCGTGCTGGGCGACTACGTGCCCAACGGCTTCTTCAAGCAGCTGAAGTTCCCGTTCGTCTGGAAGGGATGACCATGGCCTCCCTTCTTCGCGCCGTGGCGCTCGCCGCGGCGCTGCCGCTCCTGCTCTCGGCCTGCGCCACGCGCATCGAGATGCCTTCCGAAACCTCGGGCCTGCGCCTGCGCGTGCAAAGCTCGGTGATCGCCCCCGGCAACGGCGGCGAGCTGATCGGCGCCGAGGTGCTGGCGCCCGGCGACATCCTGCTGACCTCGATCGCCACGGTGAACTCGTTCGGCATCCGCCTGGGCACCTTCTCGCCCGTGAGCCATGCCGTGCTGTACCTGGGCGACGGCCAGATCGCCGAGGCCGTGGGCACCGGCGTGCGCGCACGGCCGCTGGCCGAGGTGGTCGACGAAGAGCAGATGGTCGTCGCCTTTCGCGTGCCGGGCCTCGTCGAGGCCGATGTCGAGAAGATGCGCGAGTGGGCGCACTCGCAGGTCGGCACCCGCTACAACACCGCCGGCGTGCTGTTGAACGCACCCTTCGTGCTGAACCGCCGGCTGTGCGAGCTGCCGCTGATTCCGTCGGCCGTCAGCGCGTACTGCATCAGCGGCCTGGCCACGGTGCAGCTGGGCGCCAGCCGCAACGACCAGTTCTTCTGCTCCCAGTTCGTGCTGGAGGCCTACCGCCAGGCCGGCGTGCCGATCACCGACGCCGACCCGCGCTGGGTGAGCCCCGCCGACCTGCTCCACATGCGCGAGGGCGACGTGCCCTCGATCGCCGCCACGCAGCCGCTGCGCTACGTGGGCCACCTCAAATACAACCCGCCGCCGGTGCTGGCGGCGGACGGACCCGCTTGAGCTCTTCTCCTCCCTCTTCTTCCTTTGACGTCGTTGTCGTCGGTGCCGGCGCCGCCGGTCTTTTTTGCGCCGCACTGGCGGGCCAGCGCGGCCTGCGCGTGCTGCTGGTCGACCACAGCGAGAAGGTCGGCGAAAAGATCCGCATCTCGGGCGGCGGCCGCGCCAACTTCACCAACCGCGACCTCGACGTGCGCGCCCCGCAGCGCCATTTCGTCGGCGACAACCCGAATTTCTGCCGCTCGGCGCTGTCGCGCTACGCGCCGCAGCAGTTCATCGACATGGTGCAGCGCCACGGCATCGCGTACCACGAGAAGCACAAGGGGCAGCTGTTCTGCGACGGCTCCTCGCAGCAGATCGTCGACATGCTGCTGGCCGAGTGCGCCGCCGGCAACGTCGAACGCTGGCAGCCGTGCAAGCTCGGCGACATTTCCTTTGTCGACGGGCGCTACCAAATCAGTAGCACGCGCGGCCCGATCGACGCGCCCAAGCTCGTGGTGGCCACCGGCGGCCTGTCGATTCCCCAGATTGGTGCAAGTGACTTCGGCTACCGGCTCGCCGAGCAGTTCGGCCTGCGCCTGGTCACGCCGCGCCCGGCGCTGGTGCCGCTGACCTTCGGCGGCGACGCCTGGGCGCCCTACGCCGGCCTGGCCGGGCTGGCGCTGCCGGTGCGCATCGAGACCGGCGGCAAGAAGGACAAGATGGCCTTCCTGGAAGACCTGCTGTTCACCCACCGCGGCCTGTCGGGCCCGGCGGTGCTGCAGATCTCGAGCTACTGGAAGCCCGGCGCCCCGCTGACGCTGGACTTCGCACCCGGCATGGACGTGGCCGAGTCGCTGTCCGACGCCAAGCGGCGCTCCAAGAAACGCATCGCCAACGAACTGGCCGCGCTGGTGCCCTCGCGCCTGGCCGACGCCTGGGTCGGCGAAGACCCGGCCCTGCAGCGCCCAGTCAACGAGGCCACCGACAAGGCGCTGGCGGCGCTGTCCGAGCGCATCGCCCGCTGGCAGATCACCCCCAGCGGCACCGAGGGCTACAAGAAGGCCGAAGTGACGGCGGGCGGCGTCGACACCCGCGATCTGTCGTCCCAGACCATGGAATCGAAGCAGCCGGGCCTGTATTTCATCGGCGAAGTGGTCGATGTGACCGGCTGGTTGGGCGGATACAACTTCCAATGGGCGTGGGCGAGCGCACATGCGTGCGCAACCGCGCTATAATCGCGGGCTAACTCTGGCCTTCCCTCAACGGCCGCAAAAAGTTTTCAGTTGAGGAACCCCGGCTTGGGGCCTCGATCTCCCCCGGCCAAATCCATTTCAACGATTCATCAATGACCACCATCCGCGTTAAAGAAAACGAGCCCTTCGACGTCGCCCTGCGCCGCTTCAAGCGCACCATCGAAAAGCTCGGCCTGCTGACCGACCTGCGCGCCCGCGAGTTCTACGAGAAGCCGACGGCCGAGCGCAAGCGCAAGAAGGCAGCTGCGGTCAAGCGCCACTACAAGCGCGTGCGCAGCATGCAGCTCCCCAAGAAGCTGTACTAAGCAACGCCCAGGGTGGCTGGCCCCGACGAAAGTCCCCGCCAGCGCCCCGTTGCACCAGCCGCGCCAGGGAAACCTGCCGCGGCTTTTGTTTTTTCCGAAAGGTTGCGAAGAATGACTCTCAAAGAACAAATCACCGAAGACATGAAGACGGCGATGCGCGCCAAGGACTCGGAGCGCTTGGCCACCATCCGCCTGCTGCTCGCCGCCATGAAGCAGAAGGAAGTCGACGAGCGCGTGGAGCTCGACGACGCCATGGTCGTGGCCATCGTCGACAAGATGGTCAAGCAGCGCAAGGACTCGATCGCCGCGTTCACCACGGGTGGCCGCGCCGACCTGGCCGACAAGGAAGCCGCCGAGATCAAGGTGCTCGAGGTCTACCTGCCCCAGCGCATGAGCGCCGATGAAACGGCCGCCGCGGTGAAGGCCATCGTGGCCGAACTGGGCGCCTCGGGCCCCGGCGACATGGGCAAGGTGATGGGCGTGGTCAAGACGCGCCTGGCTGGCAAGGCCGACATGGGCCAGGTCAGCGCCGCGGTCAAGGCCGCCCTCACGGGCGCCTGAGGCGGCCACCGCCATGAAGAACGGCAGCAGCAGCCCGCTCGGCGCCGTCCCCGTCGCGACGATCCCGAAGGCCTGCGCCTGCCTGGTCGATGCGCAGGGCCGGCTGCTGGTGTTCCGTCATCCCGAAGACGGCAACATGCAGCTGCCCAAGGGCACCATCGAGCCCGGCGAGTCGCCCGAGGCGGCCGTGCGGCGCGAGCTGCTCGAAGAGTCGGGCCTGGTGTTCGCCGGCCGGCTCGAATCGCTGGGCACGCTGGAGCGCGAATGCGAAGCCGGCGTCGAAGGCAACACGCACCGCCATCCGCAGCGCTGGCACATCTTCCTGATGCGCGACCACCGCGCCCTGCCCGAGACCTTCGAGCACATGGCCACGGGCAGCCCGGAAGAAGAAGGCCTGGTGTTCTCGTTCTACTGGCTTGAGGCCGACGCCCCCATCGAGGACTTCGCCCTGCCCTACCGCCAGACCATCGAGCGCGTGCGCGCGGCCCTGCTGGCCGCCAGCTGACCGATCACGGGATCAGGCGGACATGACGGCGCGCAGCGCCATGTACGCCCCCAGCAGCGCCAGCCCGATCAGGAAGCAGCGCCGGAACACGGCCACCGGCAGCCGCTGCCGCAACCAGGTGCCCAGCACCATGCCGCCGACCGCCGGCACCAGCATCGCCAACGACCCGCCCAGCACCGCCGCCGGGTAGCTTCCGTTGGCCGCCAGCCCCAGGGCCAGCACCACGGTCGAGGTGGTGAACGAGATGCCCATGGCCTGGATCAGCGCATCGCGCTGGAAACCCAGGGCCTGCAGGTACGGCACGGCCGGCACCGCGAACACGCCGGTCACGGACGTCACCAGTCCCGTCGCAGCGCCCACCACGGGCCCCAGCCAGCGCGCCTGTGCGTCGCTCACGTGCAGCTGCCGCCCCGTCAGCCCCCACAACGCATAGATCACCAGCGCCACGCCGAGCGCCAGCGAGGCCCAGGCCCCGGCCGGTACGCCCAGCCACCACGCCCCGGCCAGCGTGCCCACCACCACGCCGGCCTGCATGCGACCGATGCGGCGGAACACCGCGCCGAAGCTGGCGCGCGGCCCGGTCTGCCAGAGGTTGGTGACCAGCGACGGCACGATCAGCAGCGCCGCCGCCTGTGCGGGCGACATCCACAGCGCGAGCAGCGCCATCGCCACGGTCGGCAGCCCGAGGCCGATCACGCCCTTGATCAGGCCGGCCAGCAGGAACACCGCGGCCGCCGCGGCCCACAGGCCCATCGCTTCATTGGAGATCGTCATCGCCGCGGAGTCTGCCGACCGGCGCCTTCACTGGAAATGCGGCTTTCGCGCAGCCAGCCTCAGGCGCAGGCTGAGGCTGGCGTGCTACCTTGCGGCCCATCATGCGATTCGATCTGACCGACCTGCGGCTCTTTCTCCACGTCGTCGAAGCCGGCAGCCTCACGGCCGGCGCCGGCCGCTCGCACATGACGCTGGCCTCGGCCAGCCAGCGTGTGCGCGGCATGGAAAACGCGCTCGGCACCCCGCTGCTCACGCGCCACGCACAGGGCGTTCGCCCCACCGAGGCCGGACGCACGCTGCTGCACCATGCGCGCGTCGTGCTGCAGCAGATGGAGCGGCTGCGCGGCGAACTCGGCGAGTACGGCCAGGGCCTCAAGGGCCACGTGCGCTTCATGTGCGGCACCTCGGCGCTCACCGAGCACCTGCCCGAGGTGCTGAGCCGCTTCCTGGCCGAGCATCCGCGCATCTCGGTCGACCTCGAGGAGCGCGCCAGCCCCGACACCGTGGAGGCCCTGCGCAGCGGCCTGTGCGACATCGGCATCGTCTCCGACGCCATCGAGAGCGACGGCCTCGAATGCCACCCCTTCCGCCGCGACGACCTCGTGCTGGTGATGCCGCGCGGCCACGCGCTGGCCAGCCGGCGCCGCGTGCACCTGGCCGAGGTGGTCGACAGCGAGTTCGTCGGCCTGCCCGCCGACAGCGCGCTGCAGCAGCTGATCACCGGGCACGTGCGCGCGCTCGCCAGGCACCTGGCCTACCGCGTGCGCGTGCGCAACTTCGAGGCCGTGTGCCGCATGGTCGAGTACGGCATCGGCGTGGGCATCGTGCCGCAGACCGCGGCCGAGCGCTGCGCCCGTTCGATGAAGATCGCGCGCGCCTCGCTGGCCGACCCGTGGGCCGAGCGCACGCTGATGGCCTGCGTGCGCTCGTCGGAAGATCTGCCACTGAATGCGCGGCGCATGCTCGACTACCTCACCGCGCCACCACCGCCGCCGGCGGACGCTACGCGCAAGTGACCGGCCGCCCCTGCTGCGCACGCGCCGCCACGAACGCCTCGAAGGCCTCGCCACTGGTCTTGCGCGGCACGTAGCCGAACTGGGTCTTCAGCGCGGTGTTCAGCAGCACCGGCCGGTAGCGCAGGAAGTCGAGCTGCTCGGGCCCATAGCGGCTCACGCCCAGTGCCGAGCCCGCGGCCAGCGCCGCCTGCAGCACGCCGGCCGGCCAGGCGATGGCGCGCTTGCCGAGCCGCGCAGCAATCTCGTGGATCGTGAGCGCGCCGTCGCCCGCGAGGTTGTAACAACCGGACGGCGCGCCGCCGAGCGCATGGGCGATGGCGCCGGTCACGTCCTCGTCCCACACGAACACGAAGGGGCTGTCACTGCCGCGGATGGCGATCAGCCGCTTCTTCTCGAACAGCGCCGTGATCTGGTTGTCGACGCGCTCGCCGAGGATGGTGCCGATGCGCAGCACCGTCTGCGCCAGCGCGGGATGCTGCCTGCGGCACTCGGCCAGCATCTCTTCCACCTGCCGCTTGTGGTCGGCATAGGCGAACACCGGGTTGCCGCGCAGCGGCTGCGACTCGGTGATCCAGGCCGGGTTGTCCGCGTGGTAGCCGTAGGCCGCGCCGCTGGACGACACCACGATGTGCCCCACGCCGCGCGCCACGCAGGCGTCGAGCACGTTGCGCGTGCCGCCCACGTCCACCGAATGCTCGAAGGCGCGGTTCGAGTCCTTGCCCGGCGTGACGATGGACGCGAGGTGCACCACCGTGTCGATCGCGTGTTCGGCCAGCACGTCGGCGATGCCGTCGTCGCGCACGTCCTGCTGCAGGTAGGCCACGCCGGGCAGCCGGCGCTCCGTGGGCACCTCGCGCACGTCGAGTGCCACCAGCCTTTCGAAGGAACCTTGCGCGGCCAATGCGGCGAGCACGCTGCGCCCCAGAAAACCATCGCCGCCCGTCACCAGCACGCGCCGTGCGGACGCCTTCCAGACCTCGCTCATGGCGTCGCAGGCTTGCGCCCCCACCAGCTCGCCAGCGCCAGGCCCGCGATGATGTCCCAGAAGCCCCACACGCCGGCCACCACGGCCATGCCGCCGAGCCCGCCGAAGAAGCTGAAGATCAGCACCAGCCCGAGCCCCGCGTTGCGGATGCCCACCTCGATGGCCACCGCGCGCCGGTCGTAGTCGCCCAGCCCCGAGAGCCGCGCGCACAGGTAGCCCGTGCCGAAGGCCAGCGCGTCGTGGATCACCACGGCCATCAGCACCAGTCCCACGTAGTCGAGAAAGTAGCGCCAGTTGCCCGCGATGGCGCCAACGATGAAGGCGATCAGCGCCAGGAAGCTCAGGATGCGCGCCGGCTTCTTGATGCGCGCCGTGAGCCCCGGCAGCTTGTGTGCGCAGGCCACGCCCAGCACGAAGGGAATGCCGATGATCATCACGATGTGGCCCAGCATGTCGAAGGGGTCGAGCGCGATGGTCTTGAGCAGCACCGAGGCCGTGGGATGCAGGCCGCCCCAGAACGCGAAGTTCAGCGGCATCACCACGATCGACAGCGCGTTCGAGATGGCCGTCATCGACACCGACAGCGCCACGTTGCCGCCCGCGCGGTGCGTGAGGATCTGCGAGATGTTGCCCGGCGGGCAGCAGGCCACGAGGATCATGCCCAGCGCGATGCTCGGGCCCGGCTGCAGGATCAGCGTGAGCACGAAGGTCACGGCCGGCAGCACCACGAACTGCGCACCGATGCCCACCGCCATCGCACCGGGCATGCGCGCCACGCGCCTGAAGTCGTCGATGCGCGTGTCCAGCGCAATGCCGAACATCAGGAAGCCCAGCACCACGTTGAGCAGCACCAGCGAGGCCGGATTGAAGTGCAGGCGGATCTCGTCGACAGGCAGCATGCGCGGAACCTCGTGAAGAAGGGATCGGTCGGTCAGTCAGCCAGTGCGGCAGCGGCCTGGCGCACGGCCGCGCGGTAGGTGTCCTTGTGCACGTAGTAAGCCATGCGCTCCAGCTGCAGGTACTTGAAGCCGCCCGACAGGTCGGGCGGCGGCCCCTGCACCGCCGTGCGCAGCGCCACGGCCTTGGGCGAGCCCGCCGCCTGCGCGCGGAAGTAGCGCGCCAGCAGCTCGGCCTGCTCGTAGCGCCCCTGCCAGCCGATGCCGCTGGCCTCGATCATGCCGAGCACGCCCAGCGTCTCGAAGCGCGGCGAGAAGATGTTCAGGTACAGGCGCGGTGCCATGCCCTGCCAGTTGAGCAGCTCGCGGTCGATGAACGGGTAGTGCAGCGCGTAGCCCGTGGCCGTGAGGATCAGGTCGTAGTCGCGCGCGCTGCCGTCCTTGAAATGCACGGTGCGTCCGGCGAGCCGCGCGATGTCGGCGCGCACGCCGATGTCGCCATGGCCCACGTGGTGCAGCACCAGCGAGTTCACCACCGGGTGCGACTCGTACATCTTGTAGTCGGGCTTCGGAAAACCGAAGCGCACCGGGTCGCCGGTGAACCACTGCAGCACGGTGGCGTCGACCTTCTGCTTGAGCCACGGCGGCAGCGGGCGCTTGCCGCCCAGCGTGTCGGCCGGCTTGCCGAACACGTACTTGGGCACGAAGTAGTAGCCGCGCCGCACCGAGATGTCGACGCTCTGCGCGTAGTGCACCGCATCGACCGCGATGTCGCAGCCCGAGTTGCCCGCGCCGACGATCAGCACGCGCTTGTCCTTGAACAGTTCCGCGTGCTTGTAGCGGCTGGTGTGCAGCAGCTCGCCGTCGAAGTGGCCTTCGAACTGCGGATGCTTGGGCTCGGAGAGCGTGCCGTTGGCGATCACCACGCCCTTGTATTCGTCGGTTTCCACGGTGCCGTCGGGCGCCTCGACGCTCACGCGCCAGCGCGTGTCGGGCGCGTCGCTCACCGGCTCCACACGCAGCACGCGCGTGCCGAAGCGGAAGTGCGCGCGCAGGCCGAAGCGGTCGGCAAAGTCGCTGAAGTAGCGGCGCAGCTCGCGGTGGCTCGGGTAGTCGGCCACGGTGTCGGCCATCGGAAACTCGGCGAACTCGGTGGTGCGCTTGCTCGAGATCAGGTGGGCCGAGTGGTAGACCGTGGAGCGCGGGTTGTCGATGTCCCAGAGGCCGCCCACGTCGCTGTGCGCCTCGAAGCCTTGGAACGGAACGCCAAGCTTCTGCAGATTGCGGGCGCCCGCCAGGCCCGAGGGGCCGGCGCCGATGAGGGCGATCTGTTCGTGCGTGGGAACGGTGGCGGCGGCAGCGGAAGGCGTCATCGGCGGGGAGGTTCTTTCGGGGAGTTCAGGCCGGGGATGGCGGTGGCGCCCGCCTCGCCCACGCGCGGCTTGCGCGGCTGGCCGCGCAGCAGGCGGTCGTGCAGCGGCGCGGGCAACAGGTCGAGCGCTTTCGACAGCCAGCCGATGCGCCGCGGCAGCACGATCTTTTCGCGCCGTGCGGCTAGGCCCGCCAGCAGCTGGCGCGCCGCCGCGTCGGCCTCGAGCAGCCCCGGCATCGCGAAGCGGTTGCCGGCCGTGAGCGCGGTGCGGATGTAGCCCGGGCTCACCGTGTGCACCGTGAGCCCCGTGCCGCGCAGCTCGGCGCGCAGGCTTTCGAGATAACGGATCAGGCCGCCCTTGCTCGCGCAGTAGGCGCCGTTGCCCGGCATGCCGTGCCAGCCCGCGATGCTGGCCACGCCGACAAGCGCGCCGCGGCCCTGGTCGCGCATCGGCTGCAAGAAGGGCTGGAAAGTGGTGGCCGCGCCGAGCAGGTTGATCTCGAGCATGCGGCGGAACACGGCCAGGTCATCGGCCTCGGCGGTGTCGTAGCCGCCGGCCACGCCCGCGTTGGCGATCACGAGGTCCGGCGGGCCGAAGCGCTGCATCCAGTCGGCCGCCATCGCCTGCATGGCGGGGCTGTCGGACACGTCGGGCGTGTAGGCCTTGCAGCGCCCTTCGGCTGGGGCTGCGAGTGCCGCGAGGCGGTCGGTGTCGAGCCCCACCAGCGCCACGCGCGCGCCGCCGTCGATCAGCGCACGCGCCAGCGCCTGCCCGAGGCCGCCGCAGGCACCGGTGAGAACGACATTGCGAAACGGCAAGAGCATGGGCAGGGAGGCGCGCAAGGCTGCAAGTGGCAAAACGCAGCCACTGTAGCCGCGCCCTGCCGGCGCACTCCCCAGCGTTTCCCCTTGCCCCGCGCCCTTGCGGGGCGTTCAGGCCGCTTCGGCGGCAGGGAATTCGATCTGGATCTTCACATCCGTGACGCGCCCCGCCGCCGCCTCCTCGAAGGCGGCGATGCCGTCCTCGAACGCGAAGGTGCGCGAGATGAAGGGCTTCACGTCGACCTGCCCCGACGCGATGAGCGCCAGTGCGCGCGGGAAGATGTTGGCGTAGCGGAACACCGACTCGATGCGCGCCTCCTTCGCCTGGATCGCGACGATGTCGAAAGGCACCTTGGCGGCGGGTATGCCCACCAGCACGAGGCAGCCGCCGGGGCACAGCAGGTCGAACACGTTGTCGAAGGCGCGCGCGCTGCCGCTGGCTTCGAAGACCACGTTCGCGCCCCAGCCATCGGTGAGGGCCTGCACGGTGTCGGCCAGGTTGGTGCTGCGCACGTCGACCGTCGTCACCGCCGGGTTGTGGGCGAACAGCGCCAGCTTCTCGGGCACGAGGTCGGCCAGGATCACGCGCGCCGCGCCGCCCGCGAGCGCGGCCAGCGCCGTCATCGCGCCGATGGTGCCGGCGCCGATGACCACCGCCACGTCGCCCGGCTTCAGCGCCGCCTTCTTCGCGGCCTGCAGGCCGATGGCCAGCGGCTCGACGATGGCGCCTTCGCCGAAGCTCACGTTGTCGGGCAGGCGGAAGGTGAAGGCCGCCGGGTGCACCACGTAGGGCGTGAGGCAGCCGTGGATCGGCGGCGTGGCCCAGAAGCGCACAGCCGGGTCGAGGTTGTAGAAGCCTTCGCGCACGGCGCGCGAGTCCATGTCGGGAATGCCGGGCTCCATGCAGACGCGGTCGCCGGGCTTCAGGTGGGTGACTTCGGCGCCCACCTCGGCCACCACGCCCGAGGCCTCGTGGCCGAGGATCATGGGCGCGTCGACGACGTACGGGCCGATGCCGCCGTGCTGGTAGTAATGAACATCGCTGCCGCACACGCCCACGGTGTGCATGCGGATCTTCACGTCGCGCGGGCCGACGTGCAGCGGCAGCTCGACATCGCGCAGCGTGATCTCGTGCGCCTTTTCCAGAACCAGTGCTTTCATTGCATCTTTCTCAGAGGGTTGAAATGGGGCCGCACACTCAGTGCAGCACGGCGTCCGGACGCAGCAGCGAAGCGCCCGTCGCGACATCGAACAGGTGCACCTGCTGCGCATCGGCCACGAAACGCAGCGGCTCGCCGAGCCGGGGGCCCGCGGCGGACGGCAGGAGCACGGCGATCTCTTCGCCGCCCTGCCCGACGCTCACCAGCACTTCGTTGCCGAGGTATTCGATGAGCTGGACCTCGCCTGCAAAGCCTTCGCCGTTCGCCCGGGTGGTGTCGAGGTGCAGGTGCGCGGGGCGCACGCCCAGCGTCACGCGCGCGCGGCCTTCGAGCGCGAAGCGGCGCGCATCCACGCGCACCGAACCACCGCCCCCGCGCAGCTCGCACTGCCCGCCGTCCAGGCCGTGCACCGCCATCTCCATCAGGTTCATCGGCGGCGTGCCGATGAAGCCGGCCACGAAGGCCGAGCGCGGGCGCTCGAAGATTTCCTGCGGCGTGCCGACCTGCTCGATGCGCCCGTCGCGCAGCAGCACGATGCGGTCGGCCAGCGTCATGGCCTCGTGCTGGTCGTGCGTGACGTACACGGTGGTGGTCTTCAGCGTCTGGTGCAGCTTCGCGATCTCGATGCGCATGTGATTGCGCAGCTTGGCGTCGAGGTTCGACAGCGGCTCGTCGAACAGGAACACCTTCGGCGTCTTGATCATCGCGCGCGCAATCGCCACGCGCTGCTGCTGGCCGCCCGACAGCTCGGTGGGCTTGCGCTGCAGGTAGCGCTCCAGGCCCAGCGTGTCCGACACCTCCTTGATGCGGCTGTCGATCTCGGCCTTGGGCACCTTCAGGCGCTTGAGCCCGAACGCGATGTTGTCGCGCACCGTCATGTGCGGGTACAGCGCGTAGTTCTGGAACACCATCGCGATGCCGCGCTCCTGCGGCGGCAGGTCGTTCACGCGCTGGCCGCCGATGTGCAGGTCGCCGCCGCTGATGTCTTCCAGGCCCGCGAGCATGCGCAGGATGGTCGACTTGCCGCAGCCCGAGGGGCCGAGGAACACGACGAACTCGTTGTCGGCCACGTCGAGATCGAAGGCATGGACGACCTGCGTTTCCCCGTAGCGCTTGATGAGGTGGTGACAGCGGATGGCAGACATTTTGGGTTCTGGAGAAAGGGAAGCGACGGGGTTCATTCAGCCTCCCGCTTGCGCTTGAACGCGGCATTGAGAAAACCGCTGAGCACGCCCACCATGAGCAGCGGCGGCAGCGACAGCAAAATGACCGAGGCATTCAAAATGCCCCACGGCACGTCGCGCCCGAGCTGGCTGAGCTCCGACGCCACGATGGGCAGCGTCTTGGCCTCGGAGGTGGTGAGCATCAGCGCGATGAGGAACTCGTTCCACACCAGCACGAAGCCGAAGGCGATGGCGCCCACCAGCGAGCGTGCGGCAATCGGCAGCGCGATGCGAAAGAAGATCGCGTAGGGGCCGTAGCCGTCGACGCGGCCGGCCTCTTCGACTTCCTTCGGCACCGCCTTGAAGGCCGGGATGGCGAGCCAGATCACGGTCGAGAGCGTGAGCAGCGTGTAGGTGGCGATGAGTGCGGTGCGCGAGTCGTACAGCTCGAGCTGCAGCCAGATCACCATGAGCGGAATGGCCACCGCCACCGGCGGCAGGAAGCGCATCGACAGCACGAAGAACTGGATGTCGTTGCCCCAGCGCAGCGGGTAGCGCGCCAGTGCATAGGCGGCCGGCAGGCCCAGCACCGCGCCGATGATCACCGCCGCGCCCGCCACCACGATCGAGTTGACCAGCCCCGCGGCCACGGCCTCGCGGTTCAGCACGTACAGGTAGTTGTCCAGCGTGGGCGTGAAGAAGAACTTCGGCACGGCCGAGACGATGTCGACCCGGTTCTTGAACGAGTTGAGAAAGGTCCACAGCACGGGCACGAGCGCCGAGAGCCCAGCCGCGATGAGCGCCAGCCGCGCCAGCAGCGTTCCGATGGCAAGCTTCTTCATGACGGTTTGGTCCATTTCCAGATGTAGGTGAACGCGACCGTCGAGGCGACCATCATCAGCACCGCCATGCTCGACGCGTACGAAATGCGGCCCGACTCGATGAAGCCCTGCGAGAAGGCATACATGTCGAGCGTCTCGGTCGAGATGCCGGGGCCACCGCGCGTCATCACGTAGATGAGGTCGAAGGCACGCAGCGACTCCACCATCTTCACGAAGGCCAGGCTGATGAGCGGCGCCTTCAGCATCGGCAGCGCCACGTAGGCATACACCTCCCAGGTCTTCGCGTGGTCCAGCCGCGCGGCCTCGAAGGGCTGCGGCGGCAGGGTTTCGAGCAGCTTCAGCACGATGACCCCGAAGAACAGTCCCCACTGCCACACGTCGACGAAGGCCACCGTGAGCAGCGCCAGCACCGGGTCGGCGAACAGGTCCAGCGGCTCGCCGGTGATCGCCTTGTACGGCCACGTGATGAGGCCGAACAGCGGATGGAAGGCGAACTTCCAGACGAAGGCGGCCGACACGCGCGGCAGCAGCACCGGCACGATGAACAGCATCGACAGCACCTGGCGCCAGCGCGGCGTGGCGCAGCGGTGCATCAGCGTGCCCATGAGTACGGCCAGGGCCATGGTGGCGCTGACGGTCAGCACCTCCCACACCAGCGACACGCGCACCGAGTTGAGAAAGCGCCGGTCGGAGAACAGCTGCACGTAGTTGCTGAACCAGACCCAGCCGGTGTCGGCCTGGCCCAGCTCGCGGTCCTGCAGCGAGATGGCGATGGCGAACACCGTCGGCACCAGCGCCAGGACGGCCAGCACGAGCAGCCCCGGCCCGATGAACACGGCCGGCAGCCGTGTGGTGTGGGAACGCATGCTCACTTCTTGCGACGCGCGATCAGCTGCTTGGCATAGGCGTCGAGTTCGTCGAGCCCGCCCTGGATGTCGGTGCGCGAGCCGGTGATCAACTCTTCCAGAATGATCCCCCAGCGGTCGCCCAGGTCAGGCCAGGCCGGGTCTTGCCAGAAGTTCACGGCCGTGACCTTGCCGGTGTCGGCCAGCGCCTTGCCCAGGTCGGCGCCATAGCGCTTGGCGAACTCGGGGCTGCCGAGCACGCTGGTGCGGTTGAGTTCGCCGAACTGGCCTTGCGCCAGGCGGCGCTGCTCGTTCTCCTTGGACGTGGCCCAGGCGATGAACAGGCCCGCGCACTTCTTGGCCTCTTCGGTCTTGTTGGCGCGCGCGCCGATGGCCAGGCCGTGGCCGTAGCCGCCGCCGGTGAGCGGCGCGGGCGGCACGGCGTAGGCGATCTTGCCGACCACGGTCGACATCTTCGGGTCGAGCGCGTTGCCCGCCAGCGGTGTCGACTCGACCAGGATCGCGACCTTGCCGGCCAGGAAGGCGCCGGTGGATTCGTCCCATCCGCCCGTCTTGGTGCCGGGCGCGGAGTACTTGAAGAGGTCCAGGTAGGTCTGGGTCGCCTTCACGGCGGCGGGCGAGTTGAAGACCGGCTTGTCGCCGTCGAACCACTGGCCGCCGTAGCCGCGGAAGAACGGCATCCAGCGCCACACGTTGGCGCCCGAGCCGCGCTGGCCGCGCAGCGCCACGCCGTAGACGCCGTTGGCCGGGTCGTTGAGCTTCTTCACGGCCGCCACGAACTCGTCGAGCGTGGCCGGCGGCTTGATGCCCGCCTTCTCGAGCAGGTCCTTGCGGTAGACCATGAGGTCGCCGCCGCCGGTCAGCGGCGCAAACCAGGCCTGGCCGGCGAAGGTCGCGACCTTCTGGCGGCCGGCGTCGAAGTCGGCGTAGTCGTAGCTGGCCGGGTAGTACGGCGTGAGCGGCACGATCCACTTGGACTGGACGAACTGCGCCACGTTGGCCTCGTCGACGTAGTACACGTGGTACTTGCCGACCGTGGACGCATCGGCGCGCGACTTGGCGCGGCGGTCGTTCTCGTTGAGGTTGTCGATGCTGAACGAGGCACCGCTCAGGCGCTTGAACTCGTCCTTGGATTTCTCGAGCAACGTCAGGCCTTCGCGCGGTTGCGACAGGACGCGCACGTCCTCCTTGCAGACCTGCGCCAGCGCGGCGGGCGCCAGCGCGGCCAGCACCAGCGCGAGGCCGGCCAGACGGTGGGAATGCGGAATCGGCATGCTTGTCTCCTTCGTTGTTCGTGCAAATTGCCGGCGAAATGCCGGCAAATGCAACGAGACGAAGGTTAGGAGGCCGATCCGAAGGGCCTCCTACATGCCCACCGGGCACCTGATACTTTGCTGCCAAGCCGTCTCGGGGTTTAGCCCAAGAGGCAAGTACGTATCAGTCGGCCATCAGGCAGCGAGTGGCGTGTGCTGCGCGCTGCGCAGGCCGAAACGCTCCTGCGCCTGCTGCCGGTAGGCCGAGGGCGTCATGCCCTTGAGCTGCAGGAAGCGACGGTTGAAGTTCGCGAGGTTCGAGAAACCGACCTCGTAGCAGATGTCGCTCACCAGCCGGTCGGACACCTGCAGCATCTCGCAGGCCTTGGTGATGCGCAGCCGCGTGACGAAATCGGTGAAGGTGCTGCCCATGTGCTTGTGGAAATAGCGCGAGAAGCTGCTCTCGGCCATGTTGGCGACGCCGCACACGGTGGGCAGCGAGAGCTCTTCGGCCAGGTGGGCGTGCAGGTAGTCGAGCACGCGGCGCATGCGGGTGTTGGCCGTGGGGTCCTCGTCGCTCGGGTCGGCGTTGCTCGAGATCTGGCGCCAGTCGCTCCAGCTGGCGAGTTCGTGCAACAGGCCGATGAACTCCGACAGCCGGGCCATGCCCTTTTGCTTCTGCACGCGCACGAAGCGCTCGCGCACGAGGTCGCCGATGCCGAAGAACTCGATGCCCAGCTTGGCACGGTCGAGCATCGGCAGCACCGTCTCCAGCTCGGGGAACAGGTCGACGCCCTGGCGCAGGGGCGCGTCGCGGAAGTGGATCACCATGCTGCGGTCGGCCACGCCCTCGGGCGGCACGTCGTGCGAGATCCAGGTGTGCGGCAGCCGCGCGCCCACCAGGGCGACATAGCCGGGCTCGAAGCGGCCGATGTGGTTGCCGACGAAGGCGTCGCCGCTGGTGCGGTTGATGCACTGCAGCTCGTACTCGTCGTGGTAGTGCCAGCAGTCGAAGGGCCAGGGCACGCCGTGCTGCAGGCAGCGCACCGAACTGCTGCCCGCCGGCTCGAAGCCCAGGCGCGGGTCACGCAGCAGTTCGTGTTCGAGGGCCGGCTTGCGTACGGCGCTGTGTTTGCTCATGTCCTGTCCCCCTGTCCTTGAATGGAGGGGTCGTCGAGCCAGCGCCGTTGCGAGCGGCAGCGCCTGTCAGGCGCCCGCCACCTTCATGCGGTTGACCAGGATCGACCCCGTGGTTTTTGCGCCGAAAGTGTAAGCATCTGCGCCAATCGCTTCAATTCCCATCAGCATCTGACGCAAATTGCCGGCAATCGTGATTTCCTGCACCGGATAGGCGATGCGGCCGTTTTCCACCCAGAAACCGCTGGCGCCGCGCGAATAGTCGCCGGTCACGTAGTTGACGCCCTGCCCCATCAGCTCGATCACGAACAGGCCGGTGCCGAGCTTGGCGAGCATGGCGTCGAGGTCGTCGCCGTGCTTCGTGAGGCGCGAGCTCAGCGTCAGGTTGTGCGAGCCGCCGGCGTTGCCGGTGGTCTTCATGCCCAGTTTGCGCGCCGAGTAGGTCGAGAGAAAGTAGCCTTCGAGGCGGCCGGCATCGACCACCTTGCGGGCGCGGGTGATCACGCCTTCGTCGTCGAAGGGCGAGCTGCCCTTGCCGCGCAGCACGTGCGGGTCTTCGGCCACGTCGACGTGCTTGGGCAGCACCGGCTTGCCCAGCGAATCGAGCAGGAAGGTGCTCTTGCGGTACAGCGCCCCGCCGCTCACGGCCTGCACCAGCCCGCCCAGCAGGCCCACGGCCAGCGGCGACTCGAACAGCACCGGGCATTCGGTGGTCTTGATCTTGCGCGACTTCAGGCGGCTGAGCGCCCGTTCGGCGGCGTAGCGGCCCACGGCCTGCGGGCTGGCCAGTTCGTCGGCCGAGCGCATCGAGCTGTACCAGGCGTCGCGCTGCATGTCGTCGCCCTTGCCGGCGATGGGCGCCACCGAAATCGAGTGCCGCGAGCTGGCGTAGCCGCCGCGAAAGCCGTGCGTGTGGGCGCTGAAGAAGTGGCTCTGCTGCGCCGAGACGCCGGCGCCTTCGCTGTTGGTGATGCGCTTGTCGGTCGACAGCGCCGCCGCCTCGCACTCCAGCGCCAGCTTGGCGGCCTGCTCGCTCGTCACGTCCCAGGGGTGGAACAGGTCGAGCTCGGGCTGCACCTTGGCGATGTCTTCCTCGTCGGGCAGGCCGCTCACCGGGTCTTCGGCCGTGAAGCGGGCGATGTCGTAGGCCGCCTGCACCGTGCGGGCGATGGCCGCCTCGGAAAAGTCGGAGGTGCTGGCGTTGCCGCGGCGGTGGCCCACGTAGACCGTGATGCCCAACGACTTGTCGCGGTTGCGCTCGACGTTCTCGAGCTCGCCCTTGCGCACCGAGACGCTCAGGCCGCAGCCCTCGGAGGCCTCGGCGCCGGCGTCGGTGGCCCCGAGCTTTTTGGCGTGGGCCAGGGCCGAATCGACCAGGTTTTCGAAGAAGGAGCGGCTGTAGGCGAAGCCGGAATCGGCGCGCGAGGAGGATGTCGTCATGTGGTGGCTATGATACTTGCGCCCCCTGTTTCACGTTTTCCCTTCCGCGCCCCCTGTGCGCGTTGCAGCGCCGCACGGCGCGGCCCAGAATCCACCCCATGTCCCGCAAACCCAAAAAAGGCTATTTCGTCCGTGGCCACTTCGTTGCCGAAGGCAGCGAACTCGACCTGGAGCTCAAGCGCGAGCTCAAGGGCGGCACCGACGAAGCCAGTCGCACCGAACTCAAGCGCGAGAGCGCCGAACTGCAGAAACTGGGCGAAGAATTGCTCACCCTGCGCGCCGGCCTGTTCGACGCCCTCCCGCTGAGCGAGAAACTGGTCGATGCCATCGCCGAGGCGAAACGCATCACCAATTTCGAGGGCAAGCGCCGCCAGATGCAGTTCATCGGCAAGCTCATGCGCGCCCTTGACCCCGAGGTGCTCGAGGCCGTGAAGCAGGCGCTGACCGAGCAGAACACCGTGCCGGCCGCCGAAGCCGCCGCGCTGCATGAGGCCGAACGCTGGCGCGAACGCCTCATCGCCGACGACGACGCCCTCGGCGGCTGGATCGAAACCCACCCCGCCACCGACTCCCAGCAGCTGCGCGCCCTCGTGCGCCAGGCCCGCAAGGACCTGAAGTCCGGCCCCGCCGGCGAAGCACCGCGCCAGGGCAAGGCCTACCGCGAGATTTTCCAGCTCGTGCGCGCGCAACTCGCGGTGCACGGCGGCGACGACCACGCCGAAGCGGCTGCGGCGCAAGACCGGGAAGAAGACGCATGAGCGAAGGCTTCGATTCGGTCCGCATCGGCATCGTCTCCATCAGCGACCGCGCCTCCAGCGGCACCTACGAAGACAAGGGCCTGCCCGCGCTCAAGGAATGGCTGGGCCGCGCGCTGAAGAACCCCCTCGAATTCGAAGCCCGCCTGATCCCCGACGAGACTGCGCGCATCAGCGCCACGCTCATCGAGCTGGTCGATGCCGGCTGCTCGCTCGTGCTCACCACCGGCGGCACCGGCCCCGCGCTGCGCGACGTGACGCCCGAGGCCACGCTGGCCGTGGCCCACAAGGAAATGCCCGGCTTCGGCGAACAGATGCGCCAGATCAGCCTGCGCTTCGTGCCGACCGCCATCCTCTCGCGGCAGGTGGCTGTCATCCGCGACCAGAGTCTCGTCATCAACCTGCCGGGCCAGCCCAAGTCGATCGCCGAGACGCTCGAAGGGCTGAAGGACGCCGACGGCACGCAGCTCGTGCCCGGCATCTTCGCCGCCGTGCCCTACTGCATCGACCTGATCGGCGGGCCGTACCTCGAGACCGACGACACGGTCTGCAAGGCCTTCCGGCCCAAGTCGGCGATCCGCGCCGCGCGCTGAGCCTCCCCGCCGCCGGTTCTCGCGCGGCGGCTTTCACCGATGACTTTCTGCTTCGCCGACGCGCGAAGGGCGCGCTCGCGTCCGCATCGGGGACAGGCACGCCGCGGCCTGCCGTGCGCCGCCGTCGCCCGCCCCGGCTTTTATCGGACCCGTCCGATGGTTCCGCCCCCCTGTTCTTCCTAGAGTTCCTGACGCCCGGGCCGCCGGATCGAACAGCGTGAATTCGCTGCCCGATCCGATCTTTCTTTCCCTTTTCAGAGCATAGGAACTGCATGGCATCCAAAAAGGCAAACGTCTTCATCGACAACAGCCCGAGCATCGATCAGATAGCACGCGCACAGGTCTTCGCACCACAGCCGCCCACCATGGACAGCGTCATCGACGACGCAGGCGACATCATGGGCACCCTCGCCTCCGGCGGCGTCACGGACGATCGTCAACCCGAGTTCCAGGGCCAGGGCACGCCGGGCGACACCATCCTCATCAGGAACAACGGCGTTGAGATCGGCCAGACCGTCGTGGACGACGACGGCCAATGGGCCTTCACGCCGTCGACCGACATGAATGAAGGCCACCACGTCATCACCATCGTGGCGCGCGACCCCGCCGGCGACGAGAGCGAACCTTCGGGCCCGTTCAATTTCGAGATCGACGTCACGCCACCCAACGCGAGCAAACTGGCCATCACCGGCGTCCTCGACACCGCAGGCGGCATCACCGGCAACGTGGCCGCCGGCAAGACCACCGACGACACCCGCCCGCTGCTCACCGGCACAAGCACCGGCCAGCCCGGCCACACCGTCACGGTGATGGTCAGGGACAGCACCGGCACCCATGCGCTGGGTGAAGCCGTCGTCGGCGACGACGGCCAGTGGTCGCTGCAGGTCATCTCGCCACTGGCCGCGGGCCTGAACACCTTCACGCTCGTGGAGAAAGACGCAGCGGGCAACGAGACGGCGCCGACGGGGCGCTACCAGGTGACCATCGACACCAGCAAGCCGGCGCCCCCGGTGATCGAGCACGTCTACGACGACGTGGGCGTGCCCCACATGCTGGCCCCCGGCGAGGTCACCAACGACGCCCGGCCGACCCTGCACGGCACGGCCCAGCCCGGCCATACCGTGTCGTTCCACGACGGCACCACCTTCCTGGGCAGCACCCAGACCGGCGCCGACGGCACCTGGGCGTTCACGCCCAAAGACAACCTGAGCGAGGGTGCGCACCACATCACCGCCACGGCCACCGGCCCGGTGGGCCAGACCGGCGACGCGAGCAACGGCTGGCACTTCGAGGTCGACACCCTGGCGCCCACGCAGACCCCCTCCGTCTCGGGCATCGGCAAGGACAGCGGCATGAACGCCGACGACCACGCCACCAACGACGGCAGCGCGGGGCGCCTCATGACGGGCCGCCTGGGCGCATCGCTCGCGGCCGGCGAGACCTTGCAGGTGTCCACCGACGGCGGCCAGACCTGGAAGACCGCCTTCGTGAGCGGCACCCAATGGAGTGCCCAGGACGACCAAAGCCATGCGGGCGACTGGACCGTGCAGACGCGCGTGGTGGACCTGGCCGGCAACGTGGGACCGGTGAACTCGCAGGCGGTGGCCCTGGACACCGCCACGCCCCACGCACCCACTGCGGTCGTGCTGGGCAACGGGCAAGTGACCGTGAGCTTCGACAAGGCCGCGGTGTCGCCGGGCGACCGGATTCACCTGCTCAACGGCAAGCAGAACAAGGGCAACGCCGGCGACGCAGTGTCACTGCTCGACCTGCTGCCCAACGGCACCGACCCGGGCGACTGGGCCCAGGGCGCCAACGTGACCATCGATGGCGTGGTCTACGAGGTGTATCAGCACTCGGGCTTCAAGGCCGACCTGCTGGTGCAGCAGGGCGTGACGGTCACGCTGCAGATCAGCATCGACCGCGTGATGGACGACGTGGGCGCGATCACCGGCGCCATCGACAAGGGCGGCTTCACCGACGACACCACCCCCACGCTGAACGGCAAGGCCACCGCCCATGGCACCGTGAAGGTGTACGACGGCAGCACCCTGCTGGGCTCGGCCGTGGCCGACGCCAAGGGCCACTGGAGCTTCACGCCGGACACGCCGTTGAGCGAAGGGCTGCACAGTCTGAGCGCTACCGTGACGCCGGTGGGCGGCAACGAAGGCGCCCGCACCGCGGTGTTCGAGCTGACTGTGGACACGACGCCGCCGGCCACGGCGCCGACGATCACGGGGGCCTACGACGACGTGGGAATCAGCCAAGGCAACGTACCCAGCGGAGGCAGCACGGACGACAGACGCCCGACCTTCAGTGGCACGGGCATGGCCGGTTGCGTGATTACGGTCAAGAACGGCAACGCCGTGATCGGAACCGCCACGGTGGGTAGCGACGGCAAGTGGTCGCTGACACCCAGCAGCGACCTGACGCTGGGCAACTACAGCTTCGTCGCGACGCAGTCCGATCAGGCCGGAAATGCGAGCCCGGGTTCGGGGCCGTACAACCTGGGGATCGGGAATGCTTTGACCCACATGGAAGACTTCGAGTCCATGGCGTATGAACAACTCTGGTCACAGGTAATCACAACCACTCACGGTCTCAAAATCAAGTGTGAGTACGCAAAATGGGATGGTCGCCCCGCCATTTACCCTGCAGGGGCCTACGCTGACGGGTCCGCGGATGGAAAATTTTTCCTGGCTCTTGGCTACCTATCGCAAACACGAATCGATTTTGGCCCCGGAGGAGTTGATGTTCTTCAATATCGCCTCCATACCCAGCAGCGAACCCCCGCAGACCATAGGGTCTACTATTTCGATGATCAAGATACCTTGCTGTCGTGGGTCTCCGTCCGTCCCGACTCCCCCGGCGGGAACGACTATTCGTTCGCCGCACCTCCCGGCAAAACAGTGGCCTATATGAAGATAGACGCTGGAGGGGTCGTGGGGATTGACAACATTGAGTGGTCAACGCTCACCGTCCCTGCTTCCAGCCCGGCGGCACAAGACCCGGAAGCTACTGCTGCAACGGGCAACGGCGCCGAGGCGCTGGTCAACGCGAGCTCGCCATTCACCAACAGCAACGACAAGATCATCGCCAAGCTCGGCTTCGCCGACCGCCTCGAAGGCGGCGCCGGCAACGACACCTTCATCAATGTCGGCACGAGCGATGTGGTGCATGGCGGCGCAGGCGACGACACGATCCGCATCAACAGCGGCGACTTCGCGCGCCTCGACGGCGGCCTGGGCATCGACACCCTCGTCATGGACGGCAAGGCGATGCACATCGACCTGTCGGCCCTCGGGGCCAAGGTGCAGGGCTTCGAGAAGTTCGACCTGGGCGCAGGCGGCAACACGCTGGCGCTGAGCGCGCAAGACCTGCTGGCCGGTGGCGCACGCGACATGGTCTCGGCCGACGGCAAGGTGCAGATGTTGGTCAACGGCGCCAACGGTGATGTGAACCTGCTCGGCGGCGACGACGGCTGGACCCTGGGCAATGCAGCCACCGTCGGCGGCGTGACCTACAGCGTCTACACCAACCTCGCCGGCACCGCCGAGCTGCTGGTCGAGGACAAGGTCCACGTGACCATCCTCTAAGCCTGCAGGCAGGCCACGCGGCGCCGCATCGGCACCGCCCTCAACGCGACAGTTGCCCCGTGCGACTGTCGCGTTTTTTGTTGTTGTGCCCCGCCCTCGCGTCAGCCCGCCGTCACCGCAGGCCCGAACCCATGAGTCTCCCCCGCCTGCTCGCACGGCACCCGCTCCACCTGCACGGTCGAGTGGTGGATGTCGAACTTCTCGGCCAGCAAGCCGCGCAGCTGCAGCATCAGCGGTGCCAGGTCGACCACGTCGGGCGTGCACACCACGTGCACGCTCAGGCTCACCTTGCCGCTGGACAGCGCCCACACATGCAGGTCGTGCAGGCCGGCCACGCCCGGCTGGGCCTGCAGCGCGCGCTCGACCTCGGGCAGGTCGATCTCGTCGGGCACGCCTTCGAGCAGCACGTTGAGGCTCTCGCGCAAGAGGCGCCAGGTGCGCGGCAGCACCCACAGGCCGATGGCGACGGCGATCACCGAGTCGACCCAGGCCCAGCCCGTGAAACGGATGATGAGCGCGCCCACGATCACGCCGACCGAGCCGAGCATGTCGGCCCACACCTCCAGGTAGGCGCCCTTCACGTTGAGGCTCTCGTCCTTGCCGCTGGCCAGCAGGCGCATGCCGATGAGGTTGACGACCAGCCCGCCGATGGCCACGAGCAGCATCATGGTCGACTGAATCTCGGCCGGCTGCGAGATGCGCCGGTACGCCTCGTAGAGCACGTAGATCGCCACGAAGAACAGCAGCACCGCATTGACCACGGCCGCCAGGATCTCGAAGCGGTAGTAGCCGAAGGTGCGGCGCTTGTCCGCCGGCCGCTTGCCCAGCCAGATGGCGGCCAGCGAGATGGCCAGCGCCACGGTGTCGGTGGCCATGTGGGCCGCGTCGGACAGCAGCGCCAGGCTGCCCGACACCAGCCCGCCGATCACCTCGGCGACGAGGTAGGTCGAGGTCAGCGCCAGCGCCCAGCGCAGCGCCTTCTCGTTGCCACCAGCAACGGCTGTGGCGTGTGAATGCTCATGGGCCATGGGAACCTTGCAGTGCGTGGTCGAGAGGTGCGCCGTGTTGCTGCTCTGCGTTGGCTTCCTGCACCTCGTCTTCATCGCGCCGGTGCGCGATGCGGTACAGCAGCGGCAACACCAGCAGCGTCAGCGCGGTCGACGACAGGATACCGCCGATGACCACGGTGGCCAGCGGTCGCTGCACTTCGGCGCCGGTGCCGGTCGCGATGGCCATGGGCACGAAGCCCAGCGAGGCGACCAGCGCGGTCATGAGCACCGGGCGCAGCCGCGTGAGCGCGCCTTCGCGAATCGCTTCGTCCAGCGGCAGGCCGCCTTCGCGCAGGTTGCGGATGAACGAGATCATCACCAGCCCGTTGAGCACGGCCACGCCCGACAGCGCAATGAAGCCCACCGCCGCCGAGATCGACAGCGGAATGCCGCGCAGCCACAGCGCGACGATGCCGCCCGTGAGCGCGAACGGAATGCCGGTGAACACCAGCAGCCCGTCCTTCAGGTTGCCGAACATGGCGAACAGCAGCGTGAACACCAGCAGCAGCGACACGGGCACCACCACCTGCAGGCGCTGCGTGGCCGAGGCCAGGTTCTCGTACTGGCCGCCCCACACGGTCCAGTAGCCCGGCGGAATGCGCACGGCGCGCATGGCCTCCTCGGCCTCGGCCACGAAGGAGCCGAGGTCGCGCCCGCGCACGTTGGCGCTCACCACGATGCGGCGCTTGCCGTCCTCGCGGCTGACCTGGTTGGGGCCGGGCGCGAGGTCGAGCGTGGCCACTTCGCCCAGGGGGATGAAGCTGGTGCGCAGGCCTTCGCCGCCCGCCCCCTTGGGCAGCGCGATCGGCAGGCGGCGGATGGCCTCCAGGTCGGTGCGCAGGGTCTCGGGCAGGCGCACGAGGATGTCGAAGCGGCGGTCGCCGTCGAACAGCGTGCCGGCCTCGCGCCCGCCCACGGCGGTCGAGATGGCGTCCTGCACGTCGCCCACATTGAGGCCGTAGCGCGCGGTCTTCTGGCGGTCGATGTTCACGGTGAGCATGGGCAGGCCGGTGGTCTGCTCCACCTTCACCTCGGCGGCACCGGGCACCTTGCCCAGCGCGTTCGACACCTGCGCGGCGGTCTGGTTGAGCACGTCCATGTCGTCGCCGAAGATCTTCACGGCCACGTCGCTGCGCACGCCCGAGATCAGCTCGTTGAAGCGCAGCTGGATCGGTTGCGAGAACTCGTAGTTGTTGCCTGGCAGCTTCTCGACCTCTTCCTGCACGGCGGCCAGCAGCTCGGGCCGCGTGCGCTTCGGCTTGGGCCATTCGCTCTCGGGCTTGAGCATGATGTAGCCGTCGGAGATGTTCGGCGGCATCGGGTCGGACGCGATCTCGGCCGTGCCGGTGCGCGCGAACACGCGCTCGATCTCGGGGAACTTGTCTTTCAGCGTGCGTTCGAGCTGCTTTTGCATCTCGACCGACTGCGTGAGGCTGGTGCCCGGGATGCGCAGCGCCTGGATGGCGAAGTCACCCTCGCTCAGGCTGGGCACGAACTCGGTGCCCAGGCGCGTGGCCAGCAGGCCCGACAGCACCACCGCCACCACCGCCGTGGTGATGACCAACGGCTTGGCATTCATCGCGCGCGACAGCAGCGGCGCGTAGCCGCGCTTGGCCCACAGCATGAGGCGGTTTTCCTTCTCGCCGACCTTGTTGCCGATGAACAGCGCCACGGCGGCCGGAATGAAGGTGATCGACAGGATCATTGCGCCCAAGAGCGCAATCACCACGGTGAAGGCCATCGGGTGGAACAGCTTGCCCTCGACACCGGTGAGCGCAAAGATCGGCAGGTACACGATCATGATGATGAGCTGGCCGAACAGCAGCGGCCGGCGCGCCTCCTGCGAGGCCGCGAACACCTCATGAAAACGCTCGCTGCGCGTGAGTGCCCTGCCGTGTTTCTCCTGCGCGTGCGCCAGGCGCCGCACGCAGTTCTCCACGATCACCACGGCGCCGTCGATGATGATGCCGAAGTCGAGCGCGCCCAGACTCATGAGGTTGGCGCTGACCTTCTGGTTCACCATGCCGGTGAAGGTGAAGAGCATCGACAGCGGAATCACCGTGGCGGTGATGATGGCCGCGCGGATGTTGCCCAAAAACAGGAACAGGATCGCCACCACCAGCACCGCGCCCTCGAAGAGGTTCTTCTTCACGGTGGCGATGGCCTTGTCGACCAGCACGGTGCGGTCGTACACCGTCACGGCCTTCACGCCCGCGGGCAGCGTGCGGTTGATCTCCTGCATCTTCTTGTCGACCGCCTGCGAGACGGTGCGGCTGTTCTCGCCGATGAGCATGAACACCGTGCCCAGCACCACCTCGCGGCCGTTGTCGGTGGCGGCGCCGGTGCGCAGCTCCTGGCCGATGCCGACCTCGGCCACGTCGGACACGCGCAGCGGAATGCCGCCGGCGTTGCCCAGGATCACGTTGCCAATGTCTTCCACCGACTTCACCTGCCCCGGCGCGCGAATGAGGTACTGCTCGCCGCGCTTCTCGATGTAGCCCGCGCCCACGTTGGCGTTGTTGCGCTCCAGCGCGGTGACCAGGTCGGTCATCGTGAGGCCGTGCGCCAGGAGCTTCGCGGGGTCGGGTGCGATCTGGAACTCCTTGGCGTAGCCGCCGATGGAGTTGATCTCGGTCACGCCCGGTACGTTGCGCAGCTGAGGCTTGATGATCCAGTCCTGGATCTCTCGCAGGTCAGTGGGCGTGTAGGGCTTGCCGTCGGCCTTCTTCGCGCCCTCTTCGGTCTCGACGGTCCACAGGTAGATCTCGCCCAGGCCGGTGGAGATGGGCCCGATCACCGGCGACACGCCGGGCGGCATGCTCTCGCGCGCCGACTGGATGCGCTCGTTCACGAGCTGGCGCGCAAAGTAGATGTCGGTGCCGTCCTTGAAGATCACCGTGACCTGCGACAGGCCGTAGCGCGACAGCGAGCGCGTCTGCTGCAGGCCCGGCAGGCCGGCCATGACGGTCTCGATGGGGTAGGTCACGCGCTGCTCGGCTTCGAGCGGCGAGTAGCCGGGCGCGGAGGTGTTGATCTGCACCTGCACGTTGGTGATGTCGGGCACGGCGTCGATGGGCAGCTTCTGGTAGCTGAAGACGCCGAGCGCCGCCATGCCGAGCACGGCCAGCAGGATCAGCCAGCGCTGCTCGATGGAGAAGCGGATGATGCGTTCGAACATGCGGTCGTCCTCAGTGGGTGTGCGTGGCCGAGCTCTTGCCCTGCTGCGACTTCACGACGAAGCTGCCGCTGGCCGCATAGGCCGCGCCGGGCTTCAGGCCGCCCACGATCTCGATGCGCTGGCCGTCGCTGCGGCCGGTCTTCACGTGCTGCGGCACAAAGCCGCCGGGCACGCGCAGGAACACGGTGGGCTGGTCGTCCACCGTCTGCACGGCTTCGGCCGACACGGTGACGGGTGCATCGGCCTCCGACGCCACCAGCTCCACGTTCACGAACAGGCCCGGGCGCCAGGTGCGCTGCGGGTTGGTGAGCGTGACGCGCGCGGTGGCGGTGCGCGTCTGCGCCCCCAGCAGCGAGCCCACGTACGACACGGTGCCGCGCGCGGCCTGCTCGAAGGAACCGGCGCGGATGGTCACAGCCTCGCCGACGCGCACCAGGTTCAGGCTGCTGGCGGGCACGCTGATCTCGGCCCACACGGTCGACAGATCGGAAATGGTGAACACGTTGACCGCCTCGCCCACCGATTCGCCCAGCGAGATGTGCTTTTCGACGACCATGCCGTCGAAGGGTGCGCGCAGCTCGTAACGGCCCAGCGCCGACGAGCCGGGCGTGGCGCCCAGCGCCAGCAGCTTCTGGTTGGCGTTGGCCACGGCGATCTGCGCCTCCTGCATGGCCTGCTCGGCCTGCAGGTAGTCCTGCTGCGGCGAGATCTTTTCTTCCCACAGTTTCTTCTCGCGGTCGTGCGTGGTGCGTGCCAGCGCCAGCCGGCGCTGCGCGGTCTGCAGCTCGCTGCGCTGCTCCGAGAGCGCGGGGCTGGAGATCACGGCCAGCACCTGGCCGCGCTTGACTTCCTGGCCCAGGTTGGCCGACACGCTGTCGACCACACCCGCCACGCGCGGCACCACGTGGGCCGTGCGGTCTTCGTTGAACTTGATCTCGCCGGGCAGCTGCAGCGACGTCTTGATGCGCGCCGGGCCGACGCTGTCGATGGCGATGCCGGCGGCCTTGACCTGTTCGTCGGTGAAGGGGATCTTTTCCTCGTCTTCCTTGTGGGCGTTGGCGGCGGCCTTCTGCGGCTCTGCCGATGCGGGCGTTTCCTTGGCGGGCTCCTTGCCTGCGTCCTTGCCTTCTTCCGCGTGGTGTTCCTTGTCGCCATGGCCTTCGTCATGCGAATGGCCGTGGTCGTCTTCCTTGCCCTTGGCGTGGCTCTTGTCTTCCTCGTGGTGCTCGCCGTCGGCATGGCCGGCGGACTCCGAGTGCCCGCCCGCCTCGGGCTTGGACGGCGCGGTGCGCAGGATGAGCGCGCCGGCAATGAGGCCGGCGAGCAGAACGGCGGCAATGGCAATCCACTGCTTGCGGCCGGCGGACGATGTGCGGTTGTGTGGTGTGGTCATGGTCGGAATCGGTTCGGTGTTCTTCTTCAGCGCGCGTTCGGCGTCACGTTCGGCGTCGCGTTCGAGGCGATGTCGTCGCCCTCCGTGCCCAGCAGGCGGTCGAGCTCGCCGGCCGCGCGGTGCGCCTCGGCCAGCGCGACGAGGTACTGGTTGCGCACCTGGAACAGCGTGCGCTGCGCGTCGAGCGCCTCGAGAAAGCTGAACTTGCCCAGCTCGAAGCCCTTGGTGGCGGCGCGGTAGGCGGTCTCGGCGCCGGGCAGTGCGTCGCGCTGCAGCGTCTCGGCGGTGGCGCGCGCGGAGCGCAGGCGCTCACTGGCCTGGGCCACGTCGGCGCCCAGTTGCAGCTCGGCGGCGGCGAGTTCGTCGCGTGCCTTGTCTTCGCGGCTCAATGCCTCGGCGATGTTGCCGCGGTTGATGTCGAAGATCGGCAGCGGCACCGACAGGCCCACCACCACCTGGTTGCGCCGGCTGCTGCTCACGGCCTCGCCGCCCTCGCCTTCCGACGCGGGCACGCGCTTGACGCCGAGCGACACGGTCACGTCGGGAATGCGCTTGGCCTGCTCCAGGTCGCTGAGCGCGCGGCGGCGCTCGACCTCGAGCCGGGCCTGGCGCAGCACGGGCGCATCGGGCAGGCGGCGCGCCACCTCGGGCGCGGCGGCCTGGGCGGGCAGCTGGTCGACCGCGCCGTCCACCTGCGTGAAGCGCGGCGCCGGGTTGCCCCACAGCGCGGCCAGCAGCTGGCGCGACGCGCGCAGCGTGCCTTCGGCCTGCAGCAGTTCGACGCGGATGCCGGCCTCGGCCACGCGCGCCTTGGTTTCTTCGAGCGGCGACACCTTGCCGGCCGCCACGCGGTTGGCCGCGGCGCGGGTGGCGATCTGCGCGAGCCCCACCGAGTCTTGCGCCAGCCGCAGGCGCTCCTGCGCGGTCAGCACGTCGAAGAAGGCCGTGACGGCCGCGGCGCGCAGTTCGGCGCGCCGCGCCGACAGCGCCGACGCCGCCTGGTCGCGCGCACGCTCGGCCGCCGTGACGCGCGCGGCGCGCTTGCCGCCCAGCTCCAGGGGCTGGCTCAGCTGCAGTGTGGTCGTGCGGTTGTTGCGGCGCAGGTCTTCCAGCTGCGTGTCGAGCGTGGGGTTGGGCCAGGCGCCGGCCTGCACCACGGCGCCATCGGCGGCGGCCTGCTCATGGCGCGCGGCCGACAGGCCCGGGTTGGCCTGCAGCGCCAGCGCCACGGCGGCGCGCAGGGTCAGCGGGCCTTCGGGCTCCAGCGTGCGGGCAGGTGCCGACAGGGACGACGAAGGACCGGCCGCCTGCGGGGTCTGCTGTGAAAAGGCCGGGGGTACCGCCAAGGCCAACACGGCCAGCGGCACGAAAAGCGTGCGCATCGAATTCTCCTGGGTTGCGAAACAACGGACGGACGAATTCGGCGAGGAGCGCTCAGCTGATGAGTGAGATCAGAAAAAAGAAAAGGGGCTGTGCTCTCGCCGAATCAGGCGGAGAGCAACCAGTCGGGGCGCACCGGCACTTCGGCGATGTGCGAGGCGAAGCGTTCGGTGGCAGTGGCGCGCAGCGCCTGCGAGGCGATGGGCGATTCGGCCGGCAGCGCGGCGGCGGTGTCCGCATGCTGGGCCTGCCCGAAATGGGCAACGATGCAATGGCCGACCGCCGCGTTGGGCTGGCGGGTGCTGTCTTTCTTGGCGCCGTCGCCCGCGTGGGTGCGGTCGGTGCCGCGCGGCTCGTCCTCGTGGTGGCCCCAGTGGCCGCTGCTCTTGTCGCCTTCGTGCAGGCAATAGGCGGCCGACACCGCCCAGCTGTACTGGAAAGGCAAGAGAAACAGCAGGAAAATCAGGAGCCAGCGGCGCATTGTTGACAAAAGTATATCGACGGGGCGTGGCGCGCCGACCAAGAAAAGCCCTGCGAACCGAGGGCCCGGCCCACTGTACGACAGCGTGTCGGCGCTTTGTCCTTCAATAGGATTACTAAATCGTAACCAGCGTCTCGAAAGGCCTTGGGTACGATCCGTACCATGCGAATTCTTGTCATCGAAGACGAACCCAAACTGGGCGATTACCTGAAAAAGGGGCTGGAAGAGAACGGCTACGTGGTTGACATCGCCCGCGATGGCATCGAAGGCCGCTACCTCGCCACCGAGGGCGACTACGCGCTCGTGCTGCTGGACGTGATGCTGCCGGGCATCGACGGCTTTGCCGTGCTGCAGGCCATCCGCCGCACGAAGAACGTGCCCGTGCTGGTGCTCACCGCGCGCGACAAGGTCGAAGACCGCGTGCAGGGCCTGCAGCAAGGCGCCGACGACTACCTGGTGAAGCCCTTCTCCTTTTCGGAGCTGCTGGCGCGCGTGCAGGCGCTGCTGCGACGCGGCAAGACGCAGGAGCCCACGGTGCTGCGCCTGGCCGACCTGGAGCTGGACCTGGTGAGCCGCAAGTGCATGCGCAACCGCACGCGGCTGGACCTCACGGCCAAGGAGTTCACGCTGCTCGTGGTGCTGCTGCGCCGGCGCGGCCAGATTCTGTCGCGCTCCACGCTCGCCGAGCAGGTGTGGGACATGAACTTCGACAGCGACACCAACGTGGTCGAGGTGGCCATTCGCCGCCTGCGCAGCAAGATCGACGACCCCTTCGACGTGAAGCTGCTGCACACGGTGCGCGGCATGGGCTACGTCCTGGAAGACCGCTCCTGGGCATGAGCCCGAAGCCGCATTCGATCCAGAGCCGGCTCTCGTTCTGGTTCGCCGCGCAGACGCTGTCCGGCCTGAGCATCATCTGCCTGGCCATCTACCTCGTGACCGCCTGGAGCTTCGGCGCCAAGCAGCGCGATGCGCTCGACCAGAAGACGGTGCTCGTCGAGCACCTGCTCAAGGAGGCCGAGAAAGGCGGAGACCTTGTCTTTCTGCGCCACAAGCTCGACGACTTCTTCTCGATGCAGGACGACGTGACCTTGTCGATCGCCAACGCCGGCAAGCCGCTGTTCCAGTCCACGCCGCCGCCGCAGGGCCGCTGGCTGCGGCGCGCCATCGTCGTGCCCTGGCAGAACGGCGACTTCCACACCGACCTGTCGGTGCAGGTCGGCGTGAACATCGCGCAGGACTCCCGGCTGCTCGAACGCCTGGCCTGGACGCTGCTGGGCGCGGTGGTGCTGGGCACGGCGCTGGTGTCGCTCACCGGCATGTGGCTGGTGCGGCGCGGGCTGCGGCCGCTGAAGGCGCTGGCCGAGCGCACCGCGGCCATCACGCCCGACCACGTCCACC
Source organism: Variovorax sp. FW305-3-2-15-B-LB1 (assembly GCF_058787635.1). Lineage (NCBI taxonomy): Bacteria > Pseudomonadati > Pseudomonadota > Betaproteobacteria > Burkholderiales > Comamonadaceae > Variovorax > Variovorax sp. FW305-3-2-15-B-LB1. Next base: position 63,066 of record NZ_JBYSZY010000019.1, read on the forward strand.
AGTCGATCGACCCCGGCGCCTTCGCGCAGGAGCTGCGGCCCTGGATCACGCAGTTCAACGCGCTGCTGGCGCGGGTGCAGCGCGCCTACGTGCAGCTGGAGTCATTCAACGCCGACGTGGCGCACGAGCTGCGCACGCCGCTGGCCAACCTGCTGGGCTCCACCGAGGTGGCGCTCACGCGCCCGCGCAGCAACGAGGAGCTGCAGGCGGTGCTGGCCTCCAACCTCGAGGAGATGGGGCGGCTGTCGGGCATCGTGACCGACATGCTGTTTCTCTCCAAGGCCGACCGCGGCACCTCGGCGCGCTCGATGGCCCCGGTGAGCCTGGCGGAGCAGGCGCGCGACGTGATCGACTTCTACGACGCCATGCTCGACGAGGCCGGCCTGCGTGCCGAGGTGCACGGCGAGGCCGTGGCCGAGGTGGACGCGGGGCTGATCCGGCGCGCCCTCTTCAACCTGCTGGGCAACGCGATCCGCTTTGCCGAACCGGCCTCGACCGTGCGCATCGAGATTGCGGCAGGTGATGGGAGCGAACACAGCACCATCGCCGTGATCAACCGCGGCGCGCCGATCGACCCCGAGGCGCTACCACGCCTGTTCGAGCGCTTCTTCCGCGCAGCCCAGGCGCGCGACGGCTCCACGCGCCACCACGGGCTGGGCCTGTCGATCGTCGAGGCGATCGCGCGCATGCACGGCGGACAGGTGTTCGCGTCGAGCCAGGGCGGCGAGACGCGCATCGGGTTCAGCGTGCGCCGCGGCGGCTGAAGGGGTTCAGGGCTCGGCGTGCGCCGCCGCCTCGGCGGGCTTCGGCTTGCGGCCGACGCACAGCGTCATCAGCGGCCCGGTCATCGCGGTGGTGGCCAGCGCCATCACCAGCAGCATCGTGAAGAGTTCGGGGCCGATCAGGCCGACGTCCAGGCCGATCTTGATGACGATGAGCTCCATCAGCCCGCGCGCGTTCATGAGCGAGCCGGTGGCCAGGCTGTCGCGCCAGCTGTAGCCGGCGATGCGCGCGCCGGCTGCACCGCCGGCGATCTTGCCCACGGTGGCCACGCCCACGATCAGCAGCATCGCGCCCAGGCTGGCGCCCGAGAACGCGTTGGCCGTGGTGCCCAGCCCCGCGAGCGCGAAGAACAGCGGCATCAGCACCACGATGGAAATCGGCTCGATGCGCTCGCTCAGCGAGCGCAGCAGGCGGTCGTCGCGCGGCAGGCAGGCGCCGAACAGGAAGGCGCCGAACACCGCGTGCAGGTGCAGCCACTCGGTCAGCAGCGCCGTGACCAGCAGGCCGATCATCAGCGCGGCCATCAGCGTGGTCGACGGCTCGCCGTCGGGCGCCTTCACGCGCAGCAGCCACGCAAAGGCCGGCTTCAGCCCGAGGAACAGCACCGTGAGCATCACCACCACGCCGACCGTGATCTTGATCAGGCCCGCATAGCCGTCGCTGGTGCCCACCAGCGCGACCACGAAGGCCAGCAGGATCCACGCGAACACGTCGACCACCGCCGCCGCGCTCAGCGAGAGCTGGCCGAAGGGCGTGCGCGTCATGCCGCGGTCCTTGAGGATGCGCGCCATCACCGGGAAGGCCGTGATCGACAGCGCCGCCGCCATGAACAGCGCGAAGGGCCAGAAGCCCACGCCGGCCGGCGCGAGCGTGGGGTGCAGCGCCGGCGAGATCGCCAGGCCCAGCACCAGCGGCACCAGCACGCTGAGCACGCCCACCGCGCCGGCCGCCTGCAGCTGCGCGCGCATGTTGCGCGTGGCCCGCAGCTCCAGGCCCACCACGAACATGAACAGCACCAGCCCCACCGTGGCCAGCGACGACAGCCCCTGCAGCGACTCCTTGGCGAACAGCTGCGCGTGCAGCGACGGAAACAGCAGGCCCATGACCGCCGGCCCGAGCATCAGCCCCGCCGCCATCTCCCCCACCACGCTCGGCTGCCCCACATGGCGCAGCACCCAGCCGCACAGGCGCGCGGTGGTGAGGATGACGACGAGTTGCAGCAGGAGGGTGGTGACGGACATGGCGGGGTCGCGGTGAAAGCGGGAACAGCGGCCGATGTTAGTGCCATCGCCGCCGGTGCCGCGCGCGCCCCCCGGGGACCTCAAGCCCCGCCCGAAATCACTCCTTGGGCATGCGCATCAACCGCAACCCGTTCGCCACCACCAGCAGGCTCGCGCCCATGTCGGCGAACACCGCCATCCACATGGTCGCGCTGCCGAACACCGCGAGCACGAAGAACACGCCCTTGATGCCGAGTGCGAGGGTGATGTTCTGCCACAGCACGGCATGCGAGCGGCGCGACAGGCGGATGGTCTCGGGGATGCGGCGCAGGTCGTCGTTCATGATGACCACGTCGGCCGCCTCCATCGCGGTGTCGGTGCCGGCGCCGCCCATGGCGAAGCCGATGTCGGCCCTGGCCAGTGCCGGGGCGTCGTTGATGCCGTCGCCGGTCATCGCGACGGCGCCGTAGCGTTGCTGCATCGCCTGGATGGCATCGAGCTTTTCTTCAGGCAACAGGTTGCCGCGCACGTCGTCGATGCCGGCGTGCGCGCCGATGGTCTTCGCGGTGGCGGTGTTGTCGCCGGTGAGCATGACGGGCGTCACGCCCAGCGCGCGCAGCTCGGCCACGGCGGCTTGCGACGAAGGCTTGATGGTGTCGGCCACCGCGAACAGCGCCAGCACCGAGGTGTCCGATGCGAGCAGCGTCACCGTGCGGCCGGCTTCTTCGTGCCGCTTCAGCTCGGCTTCCAGTGCCGGGGAGCACAGGCCGCGCTCCTCGATCAGCCGGTGGTTGCCCAGCACGTAGGTCTGGCCGGCGTGCGTGGCCTGCACGCCGCGTCCGGGCAGCGCGGTGAAGTCGCCGACCTCGTCGACTGCGCCGCCCAGGCCCTGGGCGATGGCCTTCGACACCGGGTGATCGGAACGGCCGGCGATGTTGGCGGCCAGCGCGTACACCGCGCCTTCATCGCCACCGGCCTTGTCGATCAGCACCGACTCGACCAGCTTGGGCTTGCCTTCGGTGATGGTGCCGGTCTTGTCGAGCGCCACGGCCTTGAGCTTGCGCGCCTCTTCGAGGTAGGTGCCGCCCTTGATGAGAATGCCGCGCCGCGCGGCCGAGGCCAGCGCGCTCACGACCGTCACCGGCGTGGAGATGACCAGCGCGCACGGGCAGGCGATGACCAGCAGCACCAGCGCCTTGTAGACGGCCTGCACCCAGGTCCAGCCCAGCAGCCACGGCGTGAGCACCGCGATGGCCAGCGCCAGCACGAAGACGGTGGGCGTGTAGATGGCGGCGAACTTGTCGACGAAGCGCTGCGTGGGCGCGCGCGAACCCTGCGCCTCTTCGACCGCGTGGATGATGCGCGCGAGCGTGGTGTTGGCCGCGACGGCCGTCACGCGGAACACCAGCGCGCCGGTCTGGTTGATGGTGCCGGCAAACACCGCGTCGCCCGCGGCCTTGTCGACCGGGATGCTCTCGCCCGTGACCGGCGCCTGGTCGATGGCGCTGGTGCCCTCGAGCACCACGCCGTCCAGCGGCACGCGCTCGCCGGGGCGGATGCGCGCGACGGCGTCGAGCGCCACCGCGTCGGCGCGCACGGTCTGCCAGCTGCCGTCGGGCTGCCGCACCTCGGCCTGTTCGGGCGCGAGCGCGAGCAGGCTCTGGATGGCGTTGCGCGCGCGGTCGACGGCACGGGCCTCGATGAGCTCGGCGATGGCGTACAGCGCCATCACCATCGCGGCCTCGGGCCACTGGCCGATGATGAAAGCGCCGGTGACAGCGACGGCCATCAGCGCATTGATGTTGAGGCGCCCGCGCACCAGCGCGGCGAAGCCCTTCTTGTAGGTGTCCAGGCCGGCCAGCGCGATGGCCGCGAGCGCGAGCCCCATCTCGGCGGCCATGAAGCCCACGCCGTCGAGCGCGAGGAAGGACACGGTCTCGGCCGCGATGGCCAGCACCAGCGCGGCCACGAGGCGTGCCAGGCCGGTCGACATGCCGGCGAAGCGCGCGGGCTCGGCCTTCTGTGCGCCCGTGGTGGCCACCGGCTCGGGCTTGAAGCCGGCCTGGCGGATGGCGTCGAGCGCGGCGGGCAGCGCACCGTCTTCGGTGGTGAGGGCCAGCGTGCGTTCGCTCAGGCGAAAGCGCAGGGCCTTCACGCCCGCAACGGGCTCGAGGGCGCGGCGGATCTCGGACTCTTCCACCGCGCAGTCCATGGTGGGAATGCGAAACAGCACGGCGCCCTTCGGCAGGTCAGCGGGCTCGGTCGACGCCGGGGTGCTGCCGCACACCGCGCTGCCGCAGCAGGCCGTTGCCGGCGCGGCGGGGGCGTGATCGTGTGCATGGTCGTGCGCGTGGTCGTGTCCGTGGCTGTGCCCGTGGTCGTGAGCGTGGTCATGCGGCGCAGCGCGCGGCACCGGCTGATTCAGGGTGTTCTGATTCGTCATGCATTCATTGGAAACCCTGAAGCAGGTGTAGAGTCAACCGTTGATTGCCACTTCCTTGAGATGCCGCATCATGAAAATCGGTGAATTGGCCAAGGCCACGAACACGCCGGTCGAAACCATCCGGTACTACGAGCGCGAACAGCTGCTGCCCGCGCCCGCGCGCACCGACGGCAACTACCGCATCTACGACGACGAGCACACCCAGCGCCTGGGCTTTATCCGCCGCTGCCGCTCGCTGGACATGACGCTCGACGAGATCCGCAGCCTGCTGAAATTCCGCGATGCGCCGCAGGAGGACTGCGGCGAGGTGAACCAGCTGCTGGACGACCACATCGGCCACGTGGCCTCGCGCATCGCCGAGCTGAAGACGCTCGAAAAGCAGCTGAAGGCGCTGCGCCTGCAGTGCGGCGGCCCCGAATCGGCCAGCGCCTGCGGCATCCTGCAGGAGCTGGACACCGCCGCGCTCGCGCCCGAGACCTTCGGCCAGCATGCGGGGCACGTGCACGGCACGCTGCACGCGCCGGGCAAGCGGGCCGGCTGATCGGCTCTTACTTGCCGATCAGCTGCGTCAGCTTGTCGGCCTCGAACGACTCGCCGCGCGCCGCGTCGCCCGGCACGCAGTCCTTGGTGCCCGGCTGCGCCGACAGCTTCTCGATGGCCTGCCACAGGAGCGCGATCTGGTGCTCCTGGCTCGAGGCGTTGTCGATCAGGCCGCGCATGGCCTGGCTCAGCGGGTCGTCGTCCTGCGTGATGCCGTAGGCCGAGAACTTCTGCGGCGCGGCCACGTCGGCGCTCTCGCCCTCTTTCGACGGGATGATGCGTGCCGGAATGCCCACCGCGGTCGCCCCCGCGGGCACCGGCTTGATGACCACCGCGTTGGAGCCGATCTTGGCGCCGTCGCCCACGACGAAGCCACCCAGCACCTTGGCGCCCGCGCTCACCACCACGTTCTTGCCCAGCGTCGGGTGACGCTTGGTGCCCTTGTAGAGCGAGGTGCCGCCCAGCGTCACGCCCTGGTAGATGGTGCAGCCGTCGCCGATCTCGGCGGTTTCGCCGACCACCACGCCCATGGCGTGGTCGAAGAACACGCGCTCGCCGATCTTGGCGGCCGGGTGGATCTCGATGCCCGTGAACGCGCGCGCGCAGTGCGCGATGAAGCGGGCCGGCCACTTGAAACCGTGGGTCCAACAGGCGTGCGCCCAGCGGTGCAGCACCACGGCATGGAAGCCGGGGTAGACCGTGACCACTTCCCAGGCGCTGCGGGCGGCCGGGTCGCGTTCGAGGATGCACCGGATGTCGGCGCGCAGTCGAGAGAACATCGCTGCCTTTGTTGTCGTTATATCGATAGGGGCCGGGCAGTCTAAAGCCGGGCGTCTTCGCTTACGCGCGATGGGGTTTTGTGACGGCTCAGCTACCGCGCGGGCCGCGCGTGGCATCGCTCATGGCCTTGGCGATGCCGCGCAGGATGTGGATTTCTTCCGGCGTGGGCTGCGCGCGGTTGAACAGCTGCTGCAGCCGCGGCATGAGCTTCTTGGGCGCCGCCGGGTCGAGAAAACCGATGTCCACCAGCGAGCGCTCCCAGTGGTCGAGCATGCCGGCCACTGCCTGCGCGTCGGCTGCCTGCACCGGCGCGATGGCCTCGCGCACGCCGTAGCCGCCCAGCGCCAGGCGCCATTCGTAGGCCACCACCTGGATGGCCGCGCCCAGGTTCAGCGAGCCGAACTTCGGGTCGGTCGGGATGCTCAGGGCCACGTTGCAGCGGTAGACGTCCTCGTTGCGCATGCCGAAGCGCTCGGAGCCGAACAGGAAGGCCACGTGCTGGTCGCCCTGCGTGGCCAGCGGCTCCAGGTGCTCGCGCGGCGTGCGCGTGGGCGGGCCGAAGTCGCGCGGGATCATGGCCGTGGCGCACAGGTGGGTCACGCCGTCGAGGGCTTCGTCCAGTGTTTCGACGATGCGGGCATTGTTCAGCACGTCCAGGGCGCCGCTGGCGCGCTGGATGGTTTCCTCGCGCCGCAGCACGTTGGCCCAGCGCGGCGCAACCAGCACCAGGTCGTCGAAGCCCATGGTCTTCATGGCGCGGGCGGCGGCGCCCACATTGCCGGCGTGGCTGGTCTGGATGAGGATGAAACGGGTGCGCATGACGGGTGGGGAAGACACAAACGGGCTGAGCCGGTAAAATGCCCGATTCTCGCCGCCCGCATCGCCGGACCGCAGGGTCGCCCAGATTGCATTCTTGGGGACCTCTCCCACCCGTTCTTCTCACAATCCAGAATGTCGTCCCCCAACCTGCATCCCATGCTCAATGTGGCCGTCAAGGCCGCACGCGCCGCCGGCGCCATCATCAATCGCGCCGCCCTCGACGTCGAGGCCGTGCGCATCTCCCAGAAGCAGGTCAACGACTTCGTCACCGAAGTCGATCACGCCAGCGAAAAGGTCATCATCGAGACCTTGCTGGGCGCGTACCCGGGGCACGGCATCCTGGCCGAAGAATCGGGCACCGAATACGGCGCCAAAGACTCCGAATTCGTCTGGATCATCGATCCGCTCGACGGCACCACCAACTTCATCCACGGCTTCCCGGTCTACTGCGTGTCGATCGCGCTGTCGGTGCGCGGCAAGATCGAGCAGGCGGTCGTCTTCGACCCGTCGCGCAACGACCTGTTCACGGCCACCAAGGGCCGCGGCGCCTACATGAACGAGCGCCGCATCCGCGTGTCCAAGCGCGTGAAGCTCAGCGAGTGCCTCATTTCCACCGGCTTCCCGTTCCGCACCGGCGACAACTTCAAGCAGTACCTGGCCATCATGGCGGACATGATGCCCCGCATGGCCGGCCTGCGCCGCCCCGGCGCCGCCGCACTCGACCTGGCCTACGTGGCCGCCGGCTTCACCGACGGCTTCTTCGAGACCGGCCTGAACCCCTGGGACGTGGCCGCCGGCTCGCTGCTGGTGACCGAGGCCGGCGGCCTCATCGGCAACTTCACGGGCGAGCCCGAGTTCCTCGACCAGCGCGAATGCCTGGCCGGCGCCCCGCGCGTGTACGGCCAGCTGGTGCCGCTGCTCGCCAAGTACTCCAAGTTCGCCAACGTGGACGACAAGCTGCGCGCCAGCGACCGCGTGCGCGCCGTCTCCGCCTCGACCAGGTCGAGCCCCGCCGACGCCTCGGTCGACCTGTACGCCCGCAGCACCGTGACCGAAGCCACGGCCGCCCCGCTCGACGGCAGCGCCGAGACCCCGGCCGCCGCAGCCCCCGCCGCGCCGGCCGCCCCGCGCAAGCTCACCCGCATCAAGCGCGAAGCGCCCGCCGAGGGCGACGCCTCCGCCAAGTGATGACGGGGCCGGGCGCCGCCTCGCGGGTTCGCGCGGCGTTGCGCATTGCGCTGAGCCACTACGTCGCGAGCGGGCTCACCGTCGCGCTCGGCCTGCTCGTGATCTCGGGCGGGGTGCACCTGTGGCTGGGCACCCTGGCCGCTTCGGCCGCCGCCACCGGCGTGATCGTCACGGCGCCGCCCGACCTGCCCGGCCCGCGCCGCGGCAAGTTTTTGCAGATGCTGCCGGCGCCGCTCATCGGCCTGCCGCTGTTCTTCGCGGTGCAGATGCTGCACGGCGCACCGATCCGCCTCGGGCTGCTGCTGGTGCCCGCCACCTTCATGGCCTTCGTGGCCATGGCCTGGGGCAAGCGCGGCATTCCCATCGCCATCGCGGTGATGTTCTCGATGGTCTTCTCCATGGCCACGCCCGCACCCACCGGGCTGTCGGACGCCATCGCGCGCACCACCGAATTCGGCCTGGGCGCTGGCCTGTACGTGGTGTGGGCCACGCTGGCCAACCTGCTGCTCAACGGGCGCTTTCGCACGCAGTCGATCGCCGACGTGCTGTTTTCGCTGGCCGCGCTCATGCGCACCGAGGCCAGCCAGTTCACGCCGCAGGACGAAACCCGCGACATCCGCGACACCCCTGCCTCGCTGCTGGGCCAGCTGCTGCGTGAGCAGGCCGCGCTGGCCGACCAGTTGCAGGCCACGCGCGACATCGTGCTCGAGTCGCCGCGCACGCCGCGCCGCCAGCGACTGGCCGGCATGCTCGTCATCGTGCTCGAGATGCGCGACCAGCTGCTCGCCAGCGAGCTCGACCTCGACGCCCTGCGCGCCCATCCGTCGCACGCGCAGGCGCTGGTCGAGATGCGCCGCATCCTCGAAGAGCTGGCCGACGAAACGACGGCGCTGGCCGACGCGCTGCTCATGCGCCGCCACCCCGCCGCCGTGGCCGACCGCCGGCCGCGCCTGGCCGCGATCCACGTCACGGCCGACGACGAAGACACGCACGGTCAGATGGGCCCGTCGGCCGCCATGCTCGCGCGCGGGCTGGCCAGCCGCATCGGCCACATCAACGACGAGGTGCTGCGCCTGGCGGCCATGGCGCGCGGCGACGCCGAGCCCAACCTGGCCGTGGTGCGCGCCAACTGGCAGCTCTTCGTGAGCCCGACCGACTGGTCGCTGCGCCCCTTCCTCGCACTGTGGCGCTGGGACGCGCCGCCGCTGCGCCACGCCATTCGCGCGGCGCTGGCCATCGCGGCCGGCTACGGCATCGCCGTGTCGATGCCCTGGGGGTCGCACGACTACTGGATCTTGCTGACCATCGTGGTGGTGCTGCGCGGCAGCCTCTCGCAGACGCTGGAGCGGCGCAACAGCCGCGTCGCCGGCACGCTGCTGGGCTGCGTGCTCGCGGTGGGCCTGCTGTCGGCGCACCCCTCGGCGCTGATGCTGCTCGTGACCGTGACCATCGCGCAGGCCATTGCCCACAGCTTCGCGGTGCGGCGCTACCTCGTCACCGCCGTGGCCGCCACCGTGCTGGGCCTGCTGCAGGCCCACATGCTGAACACCGGCACCGCGCCCATCTTTGCGCTGTTCGAGCGCATCGCCGACACGCTCATCGGCGCCGCGCTGGCCTGGGGCTTCTGCTACGTGCTGCCCTCGTGGGAGCGCACGCAGATTCCGGCGCTGGTGGCGCGCGTGCTCACCGCGCAGGCGCGCCATGCGCGGCTCGCGCTCGGCCTGGGCCAATTGCAGGCCATCCAGAGCAGCCCCGAGCTCGAATGGCGGCTCGCGCGCCGCGAGGCCTACGACAGCCTCTCGGCGCTCGTGCAGGCCACGCAGCGTTCGCTCTCCGAACCGCGCGCCGTGCAGCCGCCGCTCGAACCGCTCGAACATCTGCAGGCCCACAGCTACCAGCTGCTCGCGCAGCTCAGCGCCGTGAAGTCGATGCTCGTGCTGCGGCGCGACCGTCTCACGCCGGGCGACATCGAAGGCCCGCTCGTGCGCACCGCGCAACGCATCGAGGCCGCCCTGGGAACCATTCCGATCGCAGGGCCCTCTCACCCCGAGAGCACAGGCGCCACCACCGTCGGCGGCCCCATTCCATTGCCTGACCCGTTCGACAACGACATCAGCCCCTGGCTGGTGCGCCGGCTCGACCTGGCCACGGCGCTCGCCACGCAGCTGCGCGACGACGCAGCGCGCATTCTTCAACCACTGAACGACAACACCCCAGAAGCAAAGACCACCCCCGCCTGATGACCCAAGAGCTCCTCGCACACCCCTGGTTCGGCACCTGGATTGCCGCCCTGATCGCCGCGCCCCTCGCCCTTCTCGCCCACCGCATCGGGGGCATGGTCCTCAGGCGGATCACCCGCCCGGCGCCCGCCGTGCATGCGATGGTGGTCAACTGCACCGCCCCCGCGCGGCTGGTGCTGCCGCTGGCGGCGCTCATGATGGTGTGGCAGGCGGCGCCGGACGACCTGCGCTTCATCGGCAGCGTGCGGCATCTCACGGGGCTGCTGCTCATCGCGGCCAGCACCTGGTTCGTGCTCAAGGCCATCAGCGGCTTTGCCGACGGCGTGCTCGCGCAGCACCCTTCGGACATCTCCGACAACCTGCAGGCGCGCCGCGTGCTCACGCAGACCCGCGTGCTCGCGCGCACCGCCATGTCGGTCGTCGTCGTGGCCGGCGGCGCCATGATGCTCATGACCTTTCCGGGCGCGCGCCAGGTCGGCGCCAGCCTGCTGGCCTCGGCCGGCGTGATCGGCATCGTGGCCGGCCTGGCGGCCAAGCCCGTCTTCAGCAACCTCATCGCCGGCCTGCAGATCGCGCTGTCGCAACCGATCCGCATCGACGACGTGCTCGTGGTCGAGGGCGAATGGGGCCGGGTCGAGGAGATCACCGGCACCTTCGTGGTCGTGCGCATCTGGGACGACCGGCGCCTGATCCTGCCGCTCACCTACTTCATCGAGAAGCCTTTCCAGAACTGGACCCGCCACTCGGCCGAACTGCTCGGCTCGGTCTTCTTCTACCTGGACTACGGCACGCCGCTGGCGCCGCTGCGCGCCGAGGTCGAGCGCCTCGTGAAGGCCGCGCCCGAGTGGGACGGCCGCTTCTTCAACCTGCGCGTGACCGACGCCACCGAACGCACGATGCAGGTCCGCGTGCTCTGCACCGCCGCCACCTCCGGCCTGGCCTTCGACCTGCGCTGCCACGTGCGCGAAGGCGTCATCGACTTCATGCAGCGCGAGTACCCGCAGTTCCTGCCGAAGATGCGCTTCGAGGGCAACGATCCGGCGATGGGGCAGCCGCCGGTGATGCAAGGCGCGACGGCGGGCTGAAGCTCCCGCCGCCGCCTTCTTTCTTCTCCCCTACCGCGCAGGCGCCGCCGCAGGCAGCACCATCGGCGCCCCCAGCCGCGAGGCGCGCTCCCAGCCCGGTTGCGACTGCGCGCGCTCCAGTTCGGCCACCACCTCGGCGCGCGTGCGCGGTTGCGTGGCCTTCACGGGGATCGGGGCGCCCCAGCGCAGCACGCCGGCCCACTCGGGGCTTTGCTGCGCGGCGCGCAGTTCGGCCACCACTTGGGCGTCGGTCTTGCCCGGGCCGGCGTTTTCGGGGTGCTCCTTGATGCCGGCTTCGGTCGCCGCGAAATGCGCCGGCCCCTCGACGTGCTGCTGGCTGGTTTGTGCGCCAGCCAGCAGCGGGAGCGCTGCGGCGGCCATCGCCGCCAACGCAAAGGCCATCTTCCTGTTCGTCATGTGTCATCTCCTTCGTTGAACGCCGAAGAGGACCACCCGCTTCGGCGATGGCGGTTTTGCTTCGCCATGCCGACACGCTAGGAATTCGGACCGTCGCCGCGCGAACGGTTCAATTACAAAAACGACAGGATGAAGACCAATTCATCAATTCTCTGCAAGGGGCAACCGGAGCTTTCCAATTCGTAACCCGGCTGCACGGAAAACGTAATTGAAAAAGGCGGTTTCGGTCTTTTCCCGTCGCAATCGATCGATATGATTTGCCCGGACGCATGAACCATGCGGAAGGCAGAAGAAATCAATTGAAGGTATTTCCGCACGCCGAACCGGAGTTCCCACGCGGTGCGTGGGAGCGATGAATTTCATATTCAATTCAAGGGCAACAATGAAAAGACAATTCCTCACGGCCGCCGCACTGTTCGGTGTCGGGTTCGCCAATGCACAGTCTTCCGTCACGCTGTTCGGCGTGGTGGACACGGGCATCAGCAATTACTCCTCCAAATCGCAGGACATGAACGGCGCCACGCTGTTCAACCCGTTCTACGTGAACCAGGGCACGCGCACCGCGAGCCAGACCGCGCTGAGCTCGGGCGGCTATTCCACGAGCCGGTTGGGCTTTCGCGGCACCGAGGACCTGGGCGGTGGGCTGGCGGCCAGCTTCTGGCTCGAGGCGCCGATCAGCCCCGACGACGGCAAGACCGGCATCACCACCTTCCAGCGCCGTTCCACGGTCAGCCTGTCGGGCGGTTTCGGTGAACTGCGCCTGGGCCGCGACTACGTGCCGACGGCCTGGAACGACATCGTGTTCGACCCCTTCGGCATCGTCGGCGTGGGCCGCAGCCTGATCTTCACCGCCGCCAACACGAACGCCGGCGGCGGCTCGGGCGGCTTCGGCGGCGACCTCAATTACAACCGCGCCAGCAACTCGATCGGTTATTTCCTGCCGAAGAATCTCGGTGGCTTTTATGGCCAATTCATGTACGCGCTGCATGAAAATACCAAATACGACCCCGGCACGGCAACGCCACCTGGCGTCAATGCACTTGGCGCGCTCAATTCGGGCAATTCGTCTGCATCGCGCGCAGGCCGTTATCTGGGCGGACGTGTCGGGTATGCCAATGGCCCGTTCGACGTGGCCGTGTCGTACGGCAACAGCACGGCGGCCGACAATTTCTATGCGGGCACCACCGACAACGTCAAGACCTTCAATCTCGGCAGCTCCTACGATTTCGGCGTGGTCAAGCTGTTCGGCGAATTGTCACGAATCAAGAAAACGCGCGATTACGCCGTCACACCCTTGGTCGGCGGCGTGCCCGACGTCGACCTCACGGGCTACCTGATCGGCGTGACCGCGCCGGTCGGCCCTGGCCTGATCCGCGCCTCGTACTCGCAGGTCAAGTACGACCTCAACACCGTCAACCTGCCGTTCACGCCGTCGGTCGCCGACCCCAAGGCCAACAAGCTGGCCATCGGCTACATCCACAACCTGTCCAAGCGCACCGCCCTGTACGCCACCGTCGCGCGCATCAGCAACAAGAACGGCGCGGCGCTCACGGTCGGCGGCCCTGCCTTCGTGAACACCGGGGTGTTCGTGCCCAAGACCTCGACGGGCTACGACGTCGGGCTGCGCCACTCGTTCTGATCAGGGAAGACTGTCACGCGCAAAGAAGCAAGCAAGTGAGTGAATGACCGCGGGCGGCCCTGCGCCCGCGGATGTTCCGTTTCTCCAGGAGCCCGTCAGGCGGGTCCATTCGGTCCGCCTTTGTGCGGACCATTTTTTTGGGGCGAGAGAAGCGCGCCTCAGTCGGGCACTGTGCCCGCCGGCGCCGCCACCGCGCGCGCCGCGATCGGCACCGACATCACGATCGAGGTGCGCGTCTCGCCCAAGTGGTTGATGCTGCTTACGAAGGCTTCGAGGTGCTCGATGTCGCGCGCGACCACCTTCAGCACGTACGAGTCCTGCCCTGTGACGTGGAAGCACTCGAGCACTTCGCGCCGGCTGCCGAGCAGCTTCAGCAGCCGGGCCTTGTCGGGTTGCGCAGTGGTGATGCCGACCAGCGCGGTGACGGTGTAGCCCGCCTTGCGCGGCGGCACCACGGCGCGGTAGCCCTCGATGACGCCGGCCTCTTCGAGGCGCTTCACGCGCTCGGAGGTGGACGGCACCGACAGCGCCACCTGCCGCGCCAGCGCGGTGAGCGAGGTGCGCGCGTCCTGCTGCAGCGCATCGAGGATCTGCCAGTTCTTGGCGTCGATTTCCATGGATTTCAGGCCTGATTGAGAATTTCGCTTCCGATTTCAGGCAAGGCATGCCGTGCGCCTGAATTTCGCCATTCTCGCCATGCAGGCCTCGCCGAACAATCGTCGGCATGGACTTCCCTCTCTTTCTCAAGGCCCTCGTCATCGGGCTCTCGATCGCCGCACCCGTGGGCCCCATCGGCTTGCTGTGCATCCAGCGCACGCTCGCGCATGGCCGCACGATCGGCTTTCTCAGCGGCCTGGGCGCCGCGCTGGCCGATGCCTGCTATGGCGCCATCGGCGCGTTCGGCGTGTCGGCCGTGGTGTCGACGATGGTCGCGGCGCGCGTGCCGCTGGCGCTCGGCGGTGCAGCGTTTCTCGCGTGGATGGGCGTGCAGCTGCTGCGCGCCCCGGCCGCGACGCAGGCCCGCGCCGCGGAAGACGCGGCCACGCCGGTGAAGGCGCTGCTGTCGGTGTTCGTGCTCACGCTGGCCAACCCGATGACGATCCTGTCGTTCGTCGCGGTGTTCGCTTCGCTCGGCAGCGGCCACGTGGGCAGCGGCAGCGGTGCGGCGCTCACGATGGTGGCTGGGGTGTTCCTCGGCTCGGCGCTGTGGTGGCTCGGGCTGTCGAGCATCGTGTCGATGGTGCGGCACAAGCTCGGCGCGCGCGTGCTGCAGGGCATCAACAAGCTGTCGGGTGCACTGCTGCTGGGCTTTGCGGTGTTTCAGCTGTCGACGTTGCTATCGCGCTGAGGAATCAACCAGCCGGCTTGCGGCGCGCGGGCTTGCGCGCACCCAGCGCGCTCGCCAGCGCCTTCGTCGCCCAGTCGCGCAAGGCGTGCGGGTCTTCGAGCGCATCGACCGGCGCCTCGTAGTAGCTCGCGACCTTCACGGTCGAGGCGCTGGTCGCGTACGAGAACGGCACCGCGCCCAGACGCTCGAAGTCCGGCCGGGTGGCGTCGTCGACGCGCAGGTACAGCGTGCCCTTCATCACGAAGGCGAACTGCACGCCGGCCTGCACGAGGCCGAAGCCGCCGAAGAAGCGCTTGACCTCGATGGGGCCCATCGCACCGAGCGACTCGGCCAGCTCCAGTGCTCGCCCGTGCGAACGCTCGGCACCGCCGGCGGCGGCCCCGCCTTTCGCGCGGCTCAAACGACCGCCTTGCGTCGCGCGTCGGTCACGGGCGCACCGCCATGCACTTCGAGCAAACGCAGCAGCGCCTCGGAGCTGTGGGCCTTGGCCCAGTCGCGTTCGGAGTCGTTGATGCCGACGAGGTGCAGGAAGTCGAAGCGGCCCGAATCGAGCTGCGCCGTCGCGGGGTAGTGCTTCGGCTCCATCAGCACCACATGGCGCAGGGCGACGGTGCCCTTCTCGCGGATCGCTTCGCCGACGGGAATGCGGTCGCCGTAGTCGAAGGGCTGTTTGTCTTCGCCGAAGTGCGAATGCGCGAGCAGCACGTTGTAGGCGAGCAGGCGGCGCAGCAGCTTGATGGCCCACTGGTCCTGCGGCTGCGACGGCACTTCGATGACCAGCTCGGAGCCGATCCACGAATAGTCTTCGGGGTCGTAGTCGGCCGGTTCCGTTTCCCAGGGCGTGGAGCCGCCCGAGGTCACGTACAGCCAGGTGTTGCGCACGGGCGTGGGCGCGAACTCGAACACGCCCAGGTGCAGCCAGCGCGGATCGACGTCTTCCGCGCCCAACGCCTTGAACTCGTCGAAGTCCAGCACGTAGATGCCGGTGCGCTCAGGGCCGAACAGGCGCGGGTAGAGCGTCTCTTCGCGGTAGGCCCACACGTCTTCCATGGAACTCATCGGCGCATCCTCCTCGTTGGAACGAGGGCATTCTCGTCGCTCAACGTGACCGCTGCATACGCCGCAGGGCGGGCCGTTCGAGGTTGGTGAAGGCACGCAGCACCCACTCCACCGGGCCGTACGCAAAGCGTGCCAGCCACCAGCGGCTGACCAGCATCTGCGCGCCGAAGATGCCGAAGGCGACCATGAGGCTCATGAACGGCCCGAGCTCGCCGATGAGCCGCAGCCCGTACGCCAGGAAGAGCCACGCGCACACCGCCGACTGCAGCAGGTAGTTCGACAGCGCCATGCGCCCCGCCGGTGCGAGAGCATCCGCCAGCCAGCCGCCCCAGCGCGACTGGAACAGCAGCATCATCGCGCCCACGTACGTCGCCGTGAGCAGCGGCGAGGTGAAGACGCCGACCGCCAGGCCGAGCACGTCCCAGCGCGAGCCCGGTACGACGGACGCGGTCCACGCATACACGGCCGCGCCCGGCAGCCCCAGCACCAGCCCGGGCACCAGCAGGCGCTTGAACAGCGGCCGGTAGCGGTCGGCTCGCGCGAACAGGTTGCGACGGCCCTCGATGACGCCCGCGAAGAACATCGCCAGCGCCATCGGCGCCTGCACCAGCCCGAGCACGATCCACACCTGCGACAGCTCGCGCAGATGCTGGCGGATGACCGTCGCCGCCGTGCCGCGGTAGGCCGCGAGCGCCGAGGCCGCGTCGGCCCTCGCGGTGCGAAGAACGTCTTCGGTCGCCGGGCCGCCCAGCATCGCGAGCATGCCGATGGCACCCCACACCATCGCGGTCGCCAGCACCAGCCGCAGCGCCCAGCGCGCGAGCACCGCGTCGCTCTGGTGGCGCAGCGCCAGCAGCACGGCGCCGAGCACCGCGTAGGTCGTGAGGATGTCGCCATGGAACAGCAGCACCGCATGCAGCACGCCGATGCACCACAGCGCCACCAGCCGGCGCGCCAGGCGCGGCACGAAGGGCTTGCCGCTGCGCTGCGCCGACTGCATCTGCAGCGTGAAGCTGTAGCCGAACAGGAACGAGAACAGCAGGTAGAACTTGGTCTCGAACAGGAAGGCCACGGCAAAGGCCGCCACGCGGTCCAGCCCCGAACGCACCATCGGGTCGGGCAGCGGCTGGCCGTAGTACGGCGAGGCAAAGGCCGCGATGTTCACGACCAGGATGCCCAGCAGCGCGAAGCCGCGCAATGCATCGACGAGCGACTGGCGCTCGCCCGCTACTGGAGTGGGGTTCATGCGCCCTGCTCCGGCTTCGCGAGAAAGCGGCCCACCACGCGCCGCAGCATCGGTGCCTCGCGCGCGGGGTCGAAGCCCGTGTCGAGCGCCAGGCGCGAGAACACGCCGTCGATGAGCGCGGCGATCCAGTTGGCCGATTGCACGGGGTCGAGCTCGGGATCGATCTGCCCGCGCGCCGCGGCCTTGCGCAGCAGGGCCGCGAGGCCGTCGCGCATTTCGGTGTCGCCCGCGGCCACGCTGGCGCAGACCACCGGGTTGCGCAGGGTCTCGGCCGCCACCTCCAGCGCCAGCCGCGAGTAGCTGCGGTCGGAGGCGAAGACCATCACCACGTCGAGAAAGGACAGCACCACCTCCAGCGGGTCGGCCGGGTCGTCGTCGATCGCGGCGAAGTACGCGGCCGTGTCGCGCCACTCCTCTTCGGCCAGGGCCTCGATGATCGCGTTCTTGCTGGGAAAGTAATGAAAGAGATTGCCCGGGCTCATGCCCGCGGCGGCGCAGATCTCGGCGGTGGTGGTGGCATGAAAGCCACGTCGCGCAAAGCAGTCGCCCGCGGCCTCCAGGATCTGGCGGCGCTTGGCCTGCTGGCGTTCGGGGTCAACTTTGCGCACGGTGGTTCTCGCGGAATTCGGTCATGCCCGAATTATTAGACCGAGCGCTCGATCTATTCTGAAGGAAGCCTGAAGAAACCCTTCAGGCAGCGCGCGTGGCCGCAATGCCCCGGATGGTGTCCAGCAGCAGCCGCGCGCCCTCGCCCGTCTCGCTGCCGCGCCGCACGGTCACGCCCACCGGGCCTTCTGTGCTTGCCGTGTCGATGGCCACGCGCTGGAGTTCGCCGCGCGCCACGAAGCCTTCCACCGCGCCCTGCGGCGCAAACCACACCGCATCGGAGCGCTGCAGCAGGCCCACCGCAAAGCTGGTGTCGGTCGCCTCCACCAGCCGCGCCGGCAGCGCCAGCCCCTGCGCGATGAGGAAGGCGTCGGCCGTGTGCCGGATCAGCGTGCCCGACACCGGCAGCACCAGCGGGTAGGCGGCCAGCGCGTCGAGCGTGGGCTTGCGCCGCGAGGCCAGCGGATGGCCGGGGCGCACCACCAGCAGCAGCACCTCGCTGTACAGCTGCTCGAAGGCCAGGTCGGCCATGGCCGAGGCCTGCGCCAGCCGGCCGAGCACGAGGTCGATCTCGCCCTGGCGCAGCTGCGTCATGAGCTGCGCGTTGGTGCCGCTCACCACGCGCACGCGCATCGCCGGGTGCGCCGCATGCAGCCGCGCGACCGCCTCGGGCAGCAGGTGCGCCGCCATGTTGGGCAAGGCGCCGACCGCCACGCGCAGCTGGTCGGCCTCGGGCTGGTCCATCGCCAGGCCCAGGCCTTCGCGCAGGCCGCGCAGCGCCGACACCGCATGGCGCACCAGCACCTCGGCGGCCGGCGTGAGCTCCACGCCGCGGCGGCGGCGCAGCAGCAGCTGGCGGCCCACGATCTCTTCGAGCTCGGCCACCGTCTTCGACACCGCCGGCTGCGTGAGCGACAGCGCCTCGGCCGCGCGCACGAGGTTGCGCTCCTGCGCCACCATGACCAGGCATTGCAGGTGGCGCATCTTCAGGCGCTCAAAGTTCATGGCTGACATGCGGTTCTCCTCGAAGCCAGTGGGGCGACGCGCTTTCAAATATAACCAGAGGGAATAGCTGGCGGAAGAGACTTCAGTTGTGCCGCGCCGCGCAGCCTTCTAGAGTGCCGTGGATACGGAGACAGACAAAGCAGCCCATGACCACGACCTTTTCCTCGAAGCCTTCCTCTTCCTTTGGCACGCGCCGCCGCCTCACGCTCGCCGCCGCCTGCGCCGCGCTGGCCCTCGGCCTCGCCGCCCCGGCCGCGCAGGCCCAGACGAGCTACCCCGCGAAGCCCGTGAAGTTCCTCGTCAACTTCCCGGCCGGCGGCCCCATCGACATCCTCGGGCGCGCGCTGGCCGATGCGCTGCAGAAAGACCTGAAGCAGCCCTTCGTGGTCGACAACCGCCCCGGCGCGGGCGGCAACATCGGCGCCGACGCCGTGGCCAAGAGCGCGGCCGACGGCTACACCGTGCTGCTGGGCATCGACAGCACCTTCACCGTCAACCCGCACCTGTACGCGTCGATGCCCTTCGCGGCCAAGGACCTCAAGCCGCTGATGATCTTCAGCTCGTCGGGCCTGAGCTTCACCACCGCCGCCTCGGTGAAGGCCAGGACGCTGCCCGACTTCATCGCGCAGGCCAAGGCCGAGCCCGCCACCTTCAGCTCGGCCGGCAACGGCAGCCCGGGCCACATTGCCGCCGAGATCTTCGCGAGCGCGACCGGCGCGAAGATCGTGCACGTGCCCTACAAGGGCAACGCCCCTGCCGTGATGGCCATGCTGGGCAACGAGGTGCAGGCCGGCATCGTCGCCACGCCGGGCGTGCTGCCGCAGATCCAGGGCGGCAAGCTGCGGGCCCTGGCCGTCACCGGCCGCCAGCGCGCGCCGCTGCTGCCCGAGGTGCCCACCGTCGGCGAGCTGGGCCTGAAAGACCTGGAGTTCGAAGTGCTCTACCTCGCCATGGTGCCGGCCGCCACGCCCGAGCCCGTGATGCAGACCCTGCGCCAGGCGCTGCACAAGGCGCTGGCCCTGCCCGAACTGAAGGCCCGCCTGGCCTCGCTCGACATGGTGCCGCTGGCCGAAACCGATGCCGCCGCCGCCACGCGCCTGGCCACGGCGCAGGCACGCTACGGCCGCATCGTCAAGGCGACCGGGATGAAGGTGGACTGACGGCCTTGCCGCTGCGCGCCGTGCTGTTCTTCTTGCCCTGGCCTGCTGCCGCCGCAGCAGCCGCCGCGTGGCGCCCCCGGTCGGCCTTGGGCAGCACCGCCTGCGCCACCATGGTTTCGGCATGTGCCTGCAACCGGTGCAGCGCGTCGTCGAAGCGCGCGGCATCGTCCGCGTCGAGCGTGCCCATCAGCTCGGCGTTGATGCGCGTCACCAGCGGAAAGAGTTCGTCGTACAGCGCCTGCCCCGCCGCCGTGAGGCCCAGCCGCACCTGCCGCCGGTCGCCTGCCAGCGCCGTGCGCGACACCAGCCGCTTGGCCACCAGCGAACCCACCGCCTTCGAAGTGCGCGCCCGGTCCAGCTGCGCGTGCTCGGCCAGTTGCGACGAGCCCAGCTCGCCCCGGCTGGCCAGCACCGCGATCAGGCGCCATTCGCGCCGCGTGATGCCGAAGCGGCCCTCGCACAGCCGGATCACCATGCTGCCCGCCACCGCGAGCAGGCGCGACAGGCGGTACAGCAGCAGGTCGTCCAGCGGGCGGCGCGGCGGGGTGGCGGCGTCTTCGGCAGTCATGGGGTGGCGTCTCGAAAGGCCGGGTAAATCCGGGCGATGGTTGATTTGATCAATCGAATGTAGCGTCTCCAGAATCGTCCGCAGCCGCGGCCACCCGCCCCGGCCACGCACAGACCCTGCCGAACGCCGAACGAGACCCCGGAGAGATTGACGATGCCCCAGCTTCCCGACCCGACCCGCCGCCGCACCCTGACCACCCTTGGCGGGCTGGCCCTTGCACCCCTTGCGTCCTTCGCACCGCTTGCGTTCGCGCAGCAGCAGCAACCCGCCGCCTTCACCCCCGGCCAGCCGATCAAGGTGCTCATCGGTGTGCCCGCCGGCGGCACGCAGGACGTGCTGACCCGCGCCATTGCCCACCAGGTGCGCGATTCGCTCGGCCCACTCATCATCGACAACCGCTCGGGCGCGGCCGGCCGCATTGCCGTGGACGCCGTGAAGACCGCGCCGCCCGACGGCCACACCCTGCTGCTGGGCACCGCGAGCATGATGACCATGTTCCCCAGCGCCTACCGCAACCTGTCGTACGACCCCATCAAGGACTTCGTGCCGCTGGTGAACGCCGCGCGCTTCGAGCTGGCGCTCACCGTGCACAAGGACGTGCCCGCCAACACCCTGGCCGAGTTCATCACCTGGGCCAAGGCGCAGGGCGACAAGGTGAGCTTCGGCTCGTACGGCGCCGGCACGCCCTCGCACTTTCTGGGCGAAATGCTCAACCGCGCGGCCGGCCTGAAGATGGTGCACGTGCCCTACCGCGGTTCCACACCCGCGCGCCAGGACGTGATGGGCGGCACCGTGCCCGTGTACTTCGACACCATCGGCGGCGCGCAACAGATGCTGCCCACCGGCCGCGTGAAGGTGCTGGCCACCAGCGGCGACAAGCGCTCGCCGCTCATGCCGCAGCTGCCCAGCTTCGTCGAGAGCGGCTACAAGGACGTGGTGGCCACCGCGTGGTTCGCCTACTACGCGCCGCTGAAGACGCCGGCGGCCACTGCCGAGAAACTGCGCACCGAAATCATCCGCGCCGTGAACTCGCGCGAGGTGCGCCAGCTGCTGCTGCAGAACGGCATGTACCCCGTGGCCGACGGCCCCGAAGCGCTCGTGAAGACCATGCGCGAAGACATTGCCCGCTGGGCCGGCATCATGAAGGCCGTGAACTTCCAGGCCAATGACTGACCGACCGATCGACAACAAGGACACACCCTTCATGATCCCGCGCGCCCTCCCCGCTTTCGCCTCTTCCTTCAACCCGGCCCGACGCCGCCTCGCCGCCGTGCTGGCCATGGCCGGCCTCGTGGCGGCCATCGCCGCCCCCACGCTCGCGCGCGCACAGGCCGCCCAAGCCGCACTCGACAGCCCGCTGCGCATCGTCGTCGGCTACGCGCCCGGCGGCGCCACCGACCGCGTGGCGCGCATCGTGGGCGACAAGCTCGCGGCCCAGCTCGGCGTGCCCGTGATCGTCGACAACAAGCCCGGCGCGGGCGGCCGCCTGGCCGCGCAGCAGGCCAAGGCCACGCCCGCCAACCAGAACGTGCTGATGCTCGCCAACCCCGCCGTGATGGTGGTGGCGCCGCTCGTCTTCAAGGACAACGGCTACGACGCCGAGCGCGACTTCGTGCCCGTGTCGCACGTCAACGCCTACGACTTTGCGCTGGCCGTGTCGCCCACCCTGCCCGTGCGCGAGCTGAACCATTTGCTCGCATGGATGCGCGCCAACCCGCAGCAGGCCAACGTGGGCGTGCCCGCCACCGGCAGCCTGCCGCACTTCTTCGGCCTCATGGTGGGCGAGAAGGCCAAGGTGCAGACCCAGGTGATTGGCTACCGCGGCTCCGCCCCGCTGCTGAATGACTTGATCGGCGGCCAGGTGCCCATTGCCGTCGACACCGAAGACGTCGTGCTGCCGCAGCACACCGCCGGCAAGCTGCGCATCCTGGCGCTGTCGGGCGAAAAGCGCTCGCCCTTCGCGCCCACCATTCCGACCTTCAAGGAAGCCGGCCTCGACCTCGCCGCCACCGGCTGGAACACCTTCTTCGCGCCGGCCAGCATGCCCAAGGAGAAAGTCGAACGCCTGGCCACCACCATCCACGCCGTGATGCAAGACCCCGACACCCAACGCAAGTTCAAGGACGCCGGCATGACGCCGGTGGTGAGCACCCAGGCGCAGACCGCCGCGATGCTCAAGGCCTACAAGGCGCAGTGGGCGCCCGTGGTGCAGAAATCCGGCTACCAGCCCTGATCGAAAAACCTTCCGACCTATGACGACACGCAGCACCCGCCCCAACATCATCTTCATCGTGGCCGACGACCTCGGCTATGCCGACCTCGGCTGCTACGGCGGCCGCGAGGCGCCTTTTGGCCGCGTGTCGCCCGTGCTCGACGGCCTGGCCGCCAACGGGTTGAAGCTCACGCAGGGCTACTCGAACTCGCCCGTGTGCTCGCCCACGCGCTTCGCGATGATCACCGCGCGCTACCAGTACCGCCTGCGCGGCGCGGCCGAAGAGCCCATCAACAGCCGAAGCCGCGGCAGCACCACCCTGGGCCTGCCCACCGAGCACCCCACCCTGCCGTCGCTGCTGAAAGACAGCGGCTACAAGACCGCGCTCATCGGCAAGTGGCACCTGGGCTACCCGCCCAGCTTCGGCCCGCTGCGCTCGGGGTATGAAGAATTCTTCGGCCCCATGTCGGGCGGTGTCGACTACTTCACCCACTGCGATTCGGCCGGCCGCCACGACCTCTGGTACGGCGAAGAAGAGCACAAAGACGACGAGGGCTACCTGACCGACGTGCTCTCCAAGCGCGCCGTCGACTACGTCGAGCGCATGGCCACGCAAGAAGCGCCCTTCTTCCTCAGCCTGCACTACACCGCGCCCCACTGGCCGTGGGAAACCCGCGACGACGCCGACAAGGCACCGCTCGTAAAGGACAACCTGTTCGACCTGTCGGGCGGCAACATCCATGTGTACCGCCGCATGATCCATCACATGGACGAGGGCATCGGCTGGATCATGGCCGCGCTCGAGAAGCACGGCATGGCCGACAACACCCTCGTCGTGTTCACCAGCGACAACGGCGGCGAACGCTTCTCCGACAACTGGCCGCTGGTCGGCGGCAAGATGGACCTGACCGAAGGCGGCATCCGCGTTCCATGGATTGCGCACTGGCCCAAGGTGATCGCCAAGGGCGGCGAGAGCACCCAGCTGTGCATGACCATGGACTGGTCGGCCACCATGCTCGACGCCGCCGGCGTGAAGGCCGACGCGGCGTACCCGCTCGATGGCGTGTCGCTCATGCCCGTGCTGAAAGACGCCACCCACACCTTCCGCCGCCCCCTGCACTGGCGCATGAACCACCGCGGCCAGGAAGCCATGCGCGACGGCGACTGGAAGTACCTGAAGGTCGACGGCAACGAGTACCTGTTCAACATTCCGGCCGATGAGCGCGAACGCGCGAACCTGGGGGAGAAGGAGCCGCAGCGGCTGGAGGCGATGCGGGCGCAGTGGCAGGCGTGGAATGCGACCATGCCGGGGATTCCGGAGGATGCGACTGTTAGTTTGGGGTACTCGGTTAGGGATATGCCGCAGAGGTAAGGAGCGACGGCAGGAAATCTATCGTCAGTAAGACATTTAGTCCCCGCCCCCCAAGTACTGCCACCAGCAGTGCTTAGGTGGCCGTCTCAGACTGGTTGCAGTCGATCGATGTCTGCGGCCCGAGTGCCTGCTCCAGGTTAGATGCGAACGTTCCGGTCGCCGAACCACGAGAAGTGGCAGAAAGCAACGCGCATGAGCGCCACGCGCGCACACGCTGACGCGGTGACTGCATAGGCGGAACGCGATCGGCTGGAGAAGCTGCTGGTCGCGCAGTTCGATTCCCCATGAACGTGCAGTCACGGCCTTGTGCGCTCGTGTCGCTCGTGTCGCTCGTGTCGCTCGTGTCGCTCGGGCGTGGTACAGCGGCCGCTGGCTTCTTTTACGCGCTTCGATCTCCAAGTGGAATGCGGTAGCACTTTCGCAGGCAGCGCCTGATAATCCGGGCGAACTGTCACTACAGGTGGGACTACTTGAGCACGAACACGACACAGTCCGAAGCGGCCCTGCAAGAGCACTGCACGCGCGAGGCGCTGCGCATCTGGCGCGTGTACGCGCACCAGTACCCGCAAGCACCGGGTATGACCTTGATGCCGCTGTTGCTTGACGAATATCGCATCGGCGTCGACATCCTGTTTGTGGGGATGAATCCGTCATTCTCACAGGGTGCCGTGCGACGCATCTGGGCCAACGCAGAGAGCGGTATCGTCGAAGGTGTAAACCCATTCGAATGGGACGCTGAACTGGATGAAGACATGCTTGCACGGCGCGTCCAAGACATCCTTCGCTTTGAAAAGACAGCCAGAGCGGAGTACGCCCCCTACTTCCGACCGCTGCAGGATTTCGCCGAAGAGGCCGAGGCAAGAAGCCATGGACACATCGACATGTTCGTCGTGCGCCACACCACGCAAGCGGACGTGCACGCGGCCTACGGCAAGCGGTTTTCGGAGCTACCCCCCATCGCCAAGGAGCAGTTCCAACTGTTCCAGCATACGCTGAAGGCGATGGCGCCCAAGACGATAGTCATTGTTAATGCCGGAGCTAGCCATCTCGCGCTCGAGGGCCTTGGACTGAAAACTGAAGATCGAGGGCGAACGTACTTCTGGGAAGAGCTGCCCGGGGCGCAGTTCTTCTTGAGCGGCATGCTCTCAGGTCAGAGAGCCCTAGACGTTTTTTCACGGGCTCGGCTCACGGCGGACGTACGGCAAGCGTTGGTGCACACCTGATGGCGAAGTCGCCGGCACCGTCAAATCCACACCAAGCGCCATCCCCCATGCGCTGGCTCGAACCCGAGGAATGCGTTCACTACCGCGACCAATTTCGCACTGCCCGATACGCAGCACTCGCAGATGCAGAAGGCTTCGGTGCCATCTGCTTCGCGTTGGAGGCTCTCGGACTCCGACTACTTGGCAAGCAAAGTACGCTAGAAAAATACAAAGATCGAATCGCTGCGTATGCGTTACTTTCGCCCGTCCTAAATGACCTCGCGACAAAGCAACCATCAAGATTCAAACACTTCGAAGCACTCTACAAAACAGTACAAACGGCGCGCAATGATGCTATGCACATCGGTGCCTACGCACGTCACGCAACGGAAGCGGCCATCGAGCTGTGTATCGGACTGGAGGAGGCCCTGATGGCTGAAGTTGTACGCACTGTGGGCAACCTAATGGTTACCTCCCCCGTAACGGTCGCGCATTGGCAGGTGGTCGCCCATGCAAGGCAACTGATGCTGATGCATTCATTTTCTTTCCTACCAGTACGAATCGGCACGTCATGGTGGCTGATTTCCGAGTTGGGGCTGGCAAAGTTTCTGAGCAAAATTGACCAAAAAAAAGCACGCCTGGGCCTCACCATTCAGGAGGCCAAGGAGGCGGGCATGGGGATGATCGAAGTCCTCGACAAAGACGTTCTCCGCGCGACGATGAGCATCGAGGACATCTTGCAAAAAGCGCAGGTGAAGAATGGGCCAATGCTCTGGCTGGTTGTCGACGAAAAGCATCCAGACCACCTAGCAGGAGTCCTATCACCCTTTGAGCTGATGTAGCGCCAGTCGAGTCATGGATTCAGAAAGCCCACGCCTACGCAGCACACCAAGGTCTTCTATCGTTTCAAGGCGGCGGCGCTCGACTACTGCCGCGTTGAAGGGCATGGAAAAAGCAACCCGCGGCCTTTCGTGAAGACACGGCGGTTGACCAGCCCTCTACCTCCTCTACTCTCACTCTCCCCCAACAACCTCTCTGCCTCCCCAGCCTGATCCGCGGCAATCCGCAGCATGTGATCACGGTGGTACCGATCATCCAAGGCCTACCCAGGCGGATGACCACTCTGCCGCTGGATCGGTCGGATGTCAGCGATCACCCGATCAGCCCCTTATTAACCAGCCACCGTTCACCAGGGGAACGCATGCAAGTAGATCTTGAGCACGTCAGAACTCAGCACGCAGTCGGGCAAGGCGCCTTTCACTCTGCCAGCGTCACACTGACGCGCCCATCAGGTCGCTATCGCTTTGACTATGTCTATGACTGCGGCGCCCTGCAGAGCTGGTGGCGCAGTCCAGCAGTCAGAATCGCCGTGGATTCGTATGAGCCTCGGTATGAGCCCAGGGTCGTAGCTGGCGCCATCGAGTTGGTCGGTGTAATTGATGCGTTGGTTCTTTCGCACTACGACTATGACCACATCAACGGTGCTGAGTTGCTCGCAGCGAAGTTTGAGGTCAAGCGGGTCTATGCGCCTTACCTTTCCCCCGTTGAGCTGGCACTGGAGATCGCGCGGCAGGCCAAATCCATCAACGAGGAATACTTAGAACAGCTCTTCTCTGTGGCAAATGGTGGTGACCTTTGGGGCATTCCCGTCACGCGCGTGAGAGGAGGTCCGACGAGAGACAACCCGAATCTTCCTGGTGACCCTGAGCTACCAAGGAAGCCGGCCCTCGACGAGTACAGCCCTTCGAGCGAAGGTCCGGCGCAGCCATCGCCCTACCCTAGAGCAATGGAAGTGATGAAGGCGCACAGCGGCGGCCCCATGGACGCAGACCTGGACCACTCAGAAGA
Organism: Variovorax sp. FW305-3-2-15-B-LB1; assembly: GCF_058787635.1. Taxonomy (NCBI): domain Bacteria; kingdom Pseudomonadati; phylum Pseudomonadota; class Betaproteobacteria; order Burkholderiales; family Comamonadaceae; genus Variovorax; species Variovorax sp. FW305-3-2-15-B-LB1. Next base: position 89,846 of record NZ_JBYSZY010000019.1, read on the forward strand.
CGCCCGCCTTGAGGCATCAGGTGATTTCATCTGGCGGTTGCGCTTCTGGAATCACCAAGTGTCGGACGAAATGCTCTTCTACATCTGGAGCTTCCTGGATGCAGTCGGATTCCCCTTGGACGCGCTGACTCAGCCCAACGGCGCGACCACAGTTTGCGCCTGGCTCAAGAGCAAGACGAATCGAGATGCAGCCCTCGACGCCTACATCGAAGCCTTCCGTCAACTCGGCACGTCGGCAACGCTGGAAATCGCCCCTGACCATGTTCCCAACCTGATCTCCTTGGCGCTCTTTAGCGGCCCTCGGTATCTGGGCGATGCACCAGATTACCTCCGGTACGACGTATTGCCGCCTTTCGAGGGGCATGTGCCTCACTGGTGGTACGGCGATGAACCCGACGAGGTGGGGTGGCTGGGGACCGGGGACGCACTTCTCGGGGAACCCGACGTCTGGGCAGATTTCTCAGTGCACTACGCGATTGAGCTACCTCGCGTCCAGACCGTCCTACTTCCGCATCATGGCGCTGCACCCGTGCGCGGCCCTGCCTTTTACAACCCGGGGCTGAATGATCGCGCCGGGATTCATTCTGTGATCTCCGTCGGAACCAAGAACCGATACGGGCACCCTCGGGAAGAGGTGCTCACAGCGGTCCGCAAGAGAAACGGATACCTGTGGGTGATAACGGAAAAATGGGCGCTAGGGTTCCGAGAGTTCATATGGGGCTGGGTGCCCATCGCTCCATGACCTTCAAATGCACTCCGATGCGTCTAGTCGCCAGTAAGCGGGCCGATATGTGCGCTTTCTCCCCTATGGAAAAACGCTATGCCGAACATTCCTGTTACTGACACGGTCGTACACGCATTTTCCCAGTTAGTAGACGACTCGGGGAATGGCGGAAGCTATCGAGAGCCATCGCATTCGGACATCGAATTTCAAGTCAATGCGTCCGGGCTGACGACCTTCGATCCCAAGCAATAGGGACAGTTGATCGGAAAGGCCAAGCGGGTCAGGGCTGTGCTGTACGAGGCGATGACAGCCAATCCCACCGCCGCTTCGCAATTCGCCATAGGTCTCCTGGGAAAGATTCGTGCGTGTGGCGGCTTCCGCGTTGGTGCACCCAACTTCGTTGGCGCCGAGGCGATTGCGAACGCCAAGTCGGCCTGCGACAGCGTTGGCTTTGTCCTCGCTGACGACGGGACGCTTGCCCCGAAAGTACTCACAACTCTTCGTGGCCCAGAGCTGACGGACGCGCTTTTGGGCTACGCGCGGCGCGCACAGCGAGGCGCCGACGATGCGGCTCTTGTGGCTGGAACAGGTAAGGACCTGCTTGAGGCCACTGCTGCCCACGTGCTCATGACAATACGGGGCGGCTATCCCGCAGGTGCCAACTTTCAGGCCTTATTGGGCATGGCCTTCATTGCGCTAGACCTTGCAGTGCCGGAGATGCCTGAGGTTCAGGGCGAGTCGCCTGTCCGCGCGATGGAGCGGGGCCTGTTCGCAACTGCGCTCGGTGTTAACCGCGTCCGGAACAAGCAAGGCTCTGGCCACGGCCGCCCATGGCTACCGACGCTCACAGATGCCGAGGCCAAGGCAGCGATTGAGTCTGTTGGCACGGTCGCCAGCTACTTGCTCGCAAAGTTGGCGACAAACGGAAGGTAGTCTCTACCATTGGGCCATGATTGACCTGCTTCCCGTCTTAGTCCAAGCCACTGCGACAACGCGATTGCAGCTGAAGCAGTGGTTCGCTCGCTATCCAGCTGGCATGCCATGGTCAGTGATCTCGGACTACTGCGTTGGCGACGTGAACAAGGGGAACGACGTCTTCAGCTTTGTAGTCGTCGCTCCGCACGACAAGGCCGAGAACATCTGCGAGTACATAGCCAGCGCGGCGCCCAAGGACCTGAAGAACACAAGCAAGGTTCCGCTCGGCCTGGTCCAGTAACCGGCAACACCCGCCCTCCTTTGCCGCGTTGCAGGGTATGGGAGAGTGACCCGCCGCCGGCCACAAAGACGCGGCGGCCGGGCAACCAATTCCCTACCCCCTCCCACTCTCCCCCAACAACCTCTCCGCCTCCCGCGCCAAATCCGCCGCAATCCACAGCATGTGATCCCGGTGTTTCTCCCCAGCTTCTTCGAACCATCCGTTGCCGTCGCCGTAGCAGCACCACAGCAGGGAGTTCAGCTGGGCCAGTTTGATTTCGAGAAGGTCTCGGGCGTCTTCGCCTGTGGGGGTGGACGAAGGGGTCGCGCCGCGTGTGCGGCGGGGAGATTTGGGCGTTGAGCGCCCGGCCATAATTCGATCAGCCATTTGGTGTGCTTTCCTGAAAAGTTGTGCACGTCATGTGGTTAGACGGTCAGGGTGTTCACGCACCCTGGCCGTCGCCTTTTGTGCCTCACATTCGTGTCGCCGCTTCACAAAGCCGCATCGACACCCGCCGTGAGGCAAGGCGGTTCATTCGCTCGCACGAATCAATCGATCGATCCATCAATGAATGTCTGGGGAGAAGGCGTTCCTTTCACAGGGTTCGTCGGCCGCTACAGCGGGCCGTCTTATCGCGGGGGCATTCACTGTAGAGAAGCGAAGCCGCGCAAGAGAAAAGAATTCGTCGACGATTTCTCGAATCGACGAGATATCTGAGGTGCCCCGGTTTTTCTGCTTCAGCGGAGGCGAGACGAGGCGAAGCAAGACCCGGCTCGGGGCCGGCCGCCAGCTAGTGCGCGTGCGTGGCGCGCTCGGCTTCGCTGTCGTGATGATCCTGGCTGACACCTCGGGCCGGCAGCGCGTCGGCCGCCAGCGCAAGGAAGAGCGCAAGGAGCAGCCACAGCGCCACGTCGCTCAGCCGGTAGAGGTTCTTGCGAAAGCGCTTGGTGCGGCGGATCACGGCGCGACTCCCGGGGCGGCCGTGTGGGCGTCGTCGTTCAACGCCAGAAGAAGACAACGCCCCATGCAGCGGACCGCATCCACCGCGAGGGCCGCGTCGTCCAGGTCAGCCATGGGGCATGAGGTGGTACAGCTCCGGCAGAAAACCACCGGGCGCGGTGAGGCGCGACTTGAGCCGCACGACCAGATGCAGGTCGTCCACCAGATGAATGTCGCCGCCGCGGTTCGTGAGCTGCAGCTTCACGGCCAGCAGGCCCTGCAGCTTGGCGCGGTGCCACTCGGCGGCGTCGGCGATCTGCGCGCGGGTCATGGCGGCGATGCCGATGCCGTGTTCCAGCTCGGCCGCGCGCAGGCAGGCCACGACGCGGTCGACGCTTTTCAGCGTGCCCTCGATCACCTCCAGGCAACGCTCGGCCAGCCGCGTGGGCTCGTCGGCGGAGTTGCCGTACACGAAGGCCTCGTAGGGACGGGGGGCGCGCGTGGAATCGCGAGGCATGGGCTGCGGGCCGGCGTTGCGGCTCAGCGCGGCAGCAGGTCCAGGCATTGGCGGCGGCGCCACACGGCGCTGCGCACGGCCTGGCTGTCGTCGAACACGACCTTGTACTGGCACACGAGGTAGTTGGCCGATTGGGGCATCTGGAACTTGAAGTGGTAGTCCCACTCGGTGCCGAGCGCGCCGCGCTGCTGCTTCAGCGCCTGCCCGAGCACGGCGAGCACCTGGGCCTGGTTGAGGCCGGGCTTGATCTCGCGAAAGCGCTCGGGCCGCGACACGACGCCGTCGCGCAGAAAGGGTTCCTTGAAGTCGGGGCGGCGCGCCTCGACGTCGCGGTAGTCGAGCTTGTCGGGGTTGCTCACGGGGTCCACGGGGTTGTCGCGGGCCACCGCAGGAGCGGCGGCGCCGAGCAGCGCGGCGGCGAGCACGAAGGCGGCAGCGGCGGGGGATGCGTGCGGGGTGGTTTTCATGGCTAGCGTCCTCTTGGGTCGGATGGGTGACGGATGGGTTTGCTGGGAGAAATGGGCGCGCGCGGGTCAGCGCTCGCGCATGGCTTCGCGCGCCTTGTTCAGCGGCTTGGTCAGGTAGTCCCACACGGTCTTGCGGCCGGTGCGGATGTCGGCGGTGGTCACCATGCCGGGCACGATGGGCATGCGGCGGCCGGCCTTGTCGGTGAGTGCGTCGGAGTCGGTGCGCACGAGCACGGGGTAGTACACGATCTCGGGCTTGACCTCGTCGCGCTGGGTGTCGGGCGCGATGGTCACCACGCGGCCCTTGAGGCCGCCGTACACGGCGTAGTCGTAGGCGGTGATCTTGATCTGCGCCTCCTGCCCGGGCCGCATGAAGGCGATGTCGCGCGGCGAGATGCGCGCCTCGACCAGCAGCTGGTCGTCCAGCGGCACCAGGGTCAGCAGCGACCCGTTGGGCGGCACGACGCCGCCGATGGTGGTGACCTGCAGGCTCTTGACGATGCCGCGCACGGGCGAGTTCAGGGTGAGCCGCTCGAGCGAGTCGGCGCGCCCGCGCACCACGGACGACAACGACTTGACCTCGGCATCGGCCTTGGCCAGCTCTTCGCGGCTGCGCACCATGTAGTTGGCGCGTGCCTCGGCAATCTTCAGCTCCAGGTCGGCGGCCTGGCGTTGCAGGCGGATGAGCTCGACGTTGCTGGCCGCGCCGCTCACCTGCAGCGAGCGGGTGATGTCGAGCTCCTTGCGCACGAGCGCGAGCGCCTGGCCCAGGCCGGACACGGTGTCGCGCAGGCTGCCCTGGCGCGAGCGGAAGAGCGCGCTTTCGGAATCGACCAGTTGCGCGTAGGCCTTCAGTTCGGCGGGGAACTGCAGGCTGCCCTGCCCTTGCACCTCGGCGCGCAGGCGCACGCTGCTGGCCAGGGCGGCGCGGTAGCGCGCGGCGGTTTCTTCCACGTTCGATTCGCCGCGCGTGGGGTCGAGTTGCGCGAGCACCTGGCCCTTCTCGACGATCTGGCCTTCGTGCACGCGCAGCTCGGCCAGGATGCCGCCTTCGAGCGACTGGATGCGCTGCTCGCGCGAGCTGGGAATCACCTTGCCCATGCCGCTGGACACCTCGTCGATCTCGAAGACCCAGGCCCACACGAAGAAGGCGAGCAGAAAGAGCGCGATGAACCACACGACGCGCGCGGAGCCGCTGGCGCGGGCTTCGTCGAAGTCGTCGGCGCCGCCGGGGCCCCACACGGTGGCGGTGGATACGACGGGTGCCTGCGCGGCGGCCTGCACCTGCGCCTTGGTCAATGTCACGGCGTTCATGCCTGCCCCTCCTTGCTGCGGCCTGCGGAGGCCATCGCCTCGCGCGAGGCGACCGCGCCCTGGCGCAGCCGCGCCATCACCTGCTCGCGCGGGCCGTCGAGCACGACGGCGCCGCCGTCCACCACGAGGATGCGGTCGACCGTCTCGAGCACGGCCGGGCGGTGCGTGGCCAGCACCAGCGTGCGGCCGGCGGGCAGCGCGCGCAGTTGTTCGATCACTTCGCGCTCGGCCACTTCGTCGAGCGAGGCGGTGGGCTCATCGAGCAGCAGCACGCCAGGGCGGCGCAGCATGAGCCGCGCGAGCAGCAGGCTCTGGCGCTGTCCGCCCGAGAGGCCGCGCCCGCCTTCGAGCAGCGGATGGTCCAGCCCGGTGGGCAGGCGGCGCACGAAGGCCCAGGCGCCGGTGGCCTGCAGCGCCGCCACCAGCTCGGCGTCGGTGGCGTGGGGGGTGCCCATCTGCAGGTTTTCGCGCAGGGTGCCGTGGAACAGGCGTGCGTCCTGCCCGAGCAGGCCCACGTCGCGGCGCACGTCGGCGGGGTCGATGTGGGCCATCGACACGCCGTCGAGCAGCACGCTGCCGGCGCGCGGCTCGATAAGGCCCGACAGCGCCTGCAGCAGCGTCGACTTGCCCGCGCCGTTGCGCCCGAGCACGGCAATGCGTTCGCCGGCGCCGATGTGCAGCGCCTTCACGTGCAGCGCGGTGGTCTGGCCGTCGTGGCTGAAGACGGCGTCGCGCAGCGCGTAGTCGCCCTGCACGGCGGGCCGGTGCACGCGGGTCTCGTGGGGCGGGTGGTCGACCGGGAGCTTCATGAGCTGGTCGAGCGCCTCGCCGGCCACCTTGGCCTGCTGCCAGCGGTTGAGCACCTGCGTCACGCCGGCCAGCGGCGCGAGCATGCGGGTCGACAGGATCGATGCGGCCACGAGCACGCCGGTGCTCATGTGGCCGTCCATCACGAGCGGCGCGCCGAAGAACACGACGAAGGCGAAGGCGGCGCCCTGCACGGTCTGCGTCCAGTTGCTCAGGGTGTTGAGCAGCGCGCGCAGTTGCAGGCCCGAGTCGGCGTTGACGGCGTTGTAGTGGTTCCACTGGTTCTGGAAGCGCGGCTCGGCCTGCAGCCCCTTGATGTCGTCGATGCCCTGCACGGCCTCGACCAGCATGGCGTTGCGCAGCGACGACTCGCGCATGCCCGTCTGGGCCAGCGCGCGCAGGCGCGGTTGCGCCAGCAGGCTGGGCACGATCAGCAGCACGCACGCGGCCAGCGGCACGAGCACGAGCCAGCCGGCAATGAACCAGAAGAGCACGCAGAACACGAAGAAGAACGGCAGGTCGGCCACGGCCGCCACGGTGGTCGACGTGAGCATTTCGCGCACGGGCTCCAGCTCGCGCAGCTGCGAGATGAAGGTGCCGGTGGCGCGCGGGCGCGCCGAGCCGCGCACGCGCAGCGCGTGGCCGAACACGCGGTCCGAAATGCGCAGGTCGGCGCGCTTGCCCACCACGTCGGTGATGCGCATGCGCGCGCCGCGCATGACCCAGCTGAACGCGATCGACAGCAGCACGCCGCCGAACAGCACATGCAACGTGGGCAGCGACTGCGCGGGCACGACGCGGTCGTACACCTGCATCGAGAACAGCGTGCCGGCCAGCGCCATAAGGTTGTAGGCCAGCGACGCAACGAGGATGTGCGCATAGGGCCGCCAGTCGGCCAGCACGATCTGGCGCAGCCAGTGCGGCTCCACCGGGCGGATGTAGGCGTCCACGCGCGAGTCGGGTGCCGATTGCGCGGGCCGCAGCACGGCCATGGCTTCGAGCGCGGGCTGCAGCTCATCCACGGTGCAGACGGTTTCCGCGCCCTGGTCGCCACCCAGCATCACGCGCAGGCCCTGCGCCGAGATGGCGGTGACCACGGCCACCTGCCCGTCGCGCAGCTGCAGCACCACGGGCAGGCGCCAGGGGCTCAGGGTGTCCAGGCGCGGCGCGACCTGGCGCACGGTGAGCCCGGCCTGGCGGGCCATCTGGCGCACGCGCTCGCCGATGTCTTCGTGGTCGCTCCATGCGGCGGCGCCACGGATGCGCTCGCGTGAGGTGTCGAGGTGGTAGTGGGCGGCCACGGCCAGCACGGCGTCGACCCAGCCGGCGAGCAGCTCGGGGCCGCGCGCGGCGGACAGTTCGGGCACGGTGGTGGCGGTCATGGCTGGCCTCCGGCAACGAGCTCGCCCGCATCGACCAGCCCGAAGGCCTCGCGCAGGCGGCCCGCCTGGTACAGGCACTCGACCGCGAGGCGCTGCACTTCGTGCGCGCTCTCGGCCTGCTCGAAGCGCGCGCCGTGGAACTCCTGCTCGGCATTGAGCAGGTCGAGCAGCGAGCGCGTGCCCAGCTGCAGGTACTGCTCGCGGTACAGGTCGCGCGTGCGCTGCGTGCTGTGCACGCGCGCGGCGAGCACGGGCAGGCGCAGCGCGTGGCCTTGCGACTGCACGCGCGCGTCTTCGAGCCGCTGGCGCACGCTGAGCTCGGCATAGCCCAGCGCAGCCTCGGCCGCCTCGACGGCGTGCGCGGCAGCGCGCTGGCGGGCCTGGCTGCGCCCGCCTTCGTACAGCGGCGCGGTGAAGTTGACGGTGAACGTGCTTTCGTTGGCGGACTGGCCGGCGGGCCGCCCGCCCGATTCGAGCCCCCGGTTGACGGCGGCGTTGAGCGACAGCGTGGGCAGCAGTTGCGCATCGGCACCGCGCAGCGCGGCCTGCGCCATGTCGCGCTCGGCCTGTGCCATCTGCACGGTCGGTGCGGGCAAGGCTGTCTGCGGCAGCGCGGCGCAAGCGCTCGCGAGCGGCACGGGCGCTTCGCCGGCGATGCCGGCCGGCGTGCGGCCCTGGGTCAGGTGCATGAGGTTCAGGCGCCAGCGCTCGGCCTGCGACGCGGTGTTGAGTTGCTGGGCCCGCGCGGCCTCCAGGCGCGACTGCGCCTGCGCCACGTCGGACTGGCTGGTGGCGCCCTTGGCCTGGCGCTCGCCCACGAGGCCGGCCAGCGACTGCACGCCCTTCACCTGGGCCTGCGCGATTTCGCCGAGCGCCTGCTGGCGATGCACTTCGATCCATGCCTGCGCGGTGTCGCGCACCACGTCGTCGACCGCCACCAGCAGCTTGGCGCGCGCGGCCGTGGCCGAGGCTTCGGCCTCGCTCACGGCGCTCGACACCTTGCCGAAGTCGTACAGCAGCTGGGTCACCGACAGCGAGGCCTGGTGCACCTGGCGGCGACCGTCGGCCTGCAGCTGGCGGTTGCCCGTGCGCGCGCTGACGCCGGCGCTGACCTGCGGGTAGTAGCCCGAGCGCGCGGCTGCAATGCCCTCGCCCGCCTGCAGCGCCTGGCCGACGGCGTTGCGCACGGTCGGGTGCGAGGTGGCGGCCAGGCGCACGGCCTCGGCCATGCCCAGCGGGGCGGCGGTGCTCGCTTGCGCAAGCGCCGCCGATCCGGCGAGCAGGAAGAAAAGGCCCGCGGCAGCAGACGAAAGATGACGGGAAGCAAGCATGCGTGAAGACGTGCAGACCACCAGGTGCCGACGCCGCGAGCGGCGCCGGCACACCGGTCGGTCAGTGGTGAAGCGCGAGGCCCATGTGGAGCTCGTCGGTGAGCGATGGCGCCACGGGCGGTGCGTAGGCCGCGAGCGAATCTGCGGACGACGCCAGCGACAGCACCGTGGGAGACGCCTGCGTGCCACCGAAGGCCGGTGGGAACGCGGCCTGCAACAGTGCATGCAGCGACTCGACAGCGCCGAAGCCCTGCAGCATGTCGGACAGCTGCAGCCCGCCCCACGCCGGGCTGTCGCCGAAGGGGAAATGCGGCGCATCGTGCGGTTGCTGTTGCTGCTCGATCGACACCGTGACTTCGTCGACGCCGGCCAGGCCCAACGAGTCTGCCGAGGTGAAGAGCGCTGCCGCACCCGCTGCAGGCGTGTAGTTGACGTGCAGCGTCTGCGTGGCCACGTTGCTCGCATCGCCGTCGCGGTCGACCACCTGGTAGCTGAGGGTCTCGTCGTAGTTGTGCGAGGTTGTGGTGCGCGGTGCCACCTGGTAGCTGAACTCGCCCGTGTCGAAGTCCACCACCAGCTTGCCGCCCTTGTCGGTGGCAATGGTGACCTGGTGCGTCGCCTGGTTGTAGCTGTAGTCGCTGCTGGTGGCGGGGCCGGTCTTCGTCATCAGGCCCGTGCTGCTGTCGAAGGCGTAGACGGTGCCGTCGATGGTCAGCGTGGACACATGGCCACCGTCGGCACCGAAGCCCGACGAGCCGCCGAGGCCGCCGGTCAGCAGGTTGCTGACCGTGGGCGGCACGCTGATCGTGCCTTGCAGCATGTCGTTCAGCTGGCTCGTGTCGGTGACGATCTTGCCGTTGGTGTTCGTGCCGGTGTTGCCGTTGTAGGCGATGGGGTCGATGATGCCCTGCGCCGCGGGCAAGAGGTCGGACCCGAGACCCAGTGCGAACGAGTTGATCTTGTTGTTGGTGAGGAAGGTCTTCCAGATCGCTTCTTCCGCCGCCTGGATACCGAAGTCGGCCGTGTTGCTGCCGTTGCTGTTGTTCCCGAGCTGGCCGGTGTTGCCGTCCCCCCGGGTCGGCTCGCCGTCCGTGAGGAAGTAGGACACGTTTTGCGCGCCCTGCAGCTTGCCATTGGCCTCGAAGCCGGTCATCGCCGTAGCCAGGGCGGCGTCGTAGTTGGTGCTGCCCCCGTCCTGCAGGCTCTGCACCAGCGTCTTGGCTTGGGCCGCCGTCATCCAGGCCTGTTGTGCCTGCCCGGTCGTGCTGAAGGTGACGAGTTGCACCCGCACATCGCCGTACAGGTCGTAGCCGTCGATCAGGTTCTTGATGGCCTCCTTCGCACGCGAGAGCCGCGTCGGGTTCTCCTCGCCCATGCTCCCGGAGAGGTCCAGGATCACCATCAGGTTCGTGTTGATCGGTGCCACGTCGACGGACTGCTCGCCGTTCACGAGCACCGGCGCATCGTCCTTGACGGGCACATTGAAGCCCACCGGCGCGCCGCTGAGCTGGCCATCGCTCACCACGGCCTCGAAGTGCAGGTTCGACACGCCCTCGCCGTTGCCCGCCGGGTGGTCGATCGGCGCCTTCAGCGTGACGGTGTAGCCCGCCTCGAACTGCCCCGCGCCCGTGGCGGTGACATTGCCCACGGCCACGGTCATCACCTGGGTGGTGACGCCGTCGACGGTGACGCTGCCCGTGAGCGTGTGCGTGCCCGCGTCCCAGGTCCACGACACCGGCTGGCCGCCGGAGGTGACGCCGGTCGGGCCGCTGAGCGACACCGACAGGTCGCCCGCCAGGCTGTCGGGGTCCGCGATGGAGATCTTGCCGGTCGATTGCACCGACGGCTCGCCCACCGCCGCAATGCCGCCGGGCAGGCTGCCTTCGGAGACGATGCCGGCGTCGGTCGCCGTGGCCGTGGGCGGGTCGTTCACCGGGTTGACGGTCACGGTCACCGTGCTGGTGGTCGTGCCGCCGTGGCCGTCGCTCACCGTGACGGTGAAGCTGTCGGTGCCGTTGAAGTTGGCGTTGGGAACGTAGGTGTAGGTGCCGTTGGGGTTCACCGTCACCGTGCCGTTCGACGGGTTGCTGCCCTTCACGTAGGTGAGCGTGTCGCCGTCGACGTCGCTGCCGACGATCTGGCCGCTGACCGGCGTGTCTTCGTCCGTGGTCTTGGTGTCGTCGGGAGCCTCTGGTGCCTCGTTGACGTTCTGCTCGTTGAGCGTGACGGGGATGTTCGTCGTGATGGTGCCGTCGCTCGCACCGACCACCAGCGAGTGCGCGTTGGCGCCCGCTTCGTAGTCGTTGACGAAGGCTGCAGCGCCTGCCGGCGTGAGGCTGATCTCGCCCGTGAGCGGGTCGATGGCGAAGTAGCCGTTGTCGTTGCCCGAGAGGATGCTGTAGGTGACGGTTGCGCTGTCGATGTCGGTGGCGCGGACCGTGCCGAGCACGGTGCCCGCAGTGCGGTTCTCGTCGTAGCCGAAGACGTAGCCGGTGGCGCTGTCGACCGGCGTGCCGCCGCCGTCGACGAACACCGGGGCGTCGTTGACGGGGTTGATGGTCACGGTGACGGTGCTGGTCGTCGTGCCGCCATGGCCGTCGCTCACCGTGACGGTGAAGCTGTCGGTGCCGTTGAAGTCGGCGCTGGGCGTGTATGTGTAGGTGCCGTCGGCGTTGACGGTGACCGTGCCGTGCGATGGGTCGCTGCCCTTGGCGTAGGTCAGCGTGTCGCCGTCGACGTCGCTGCCGACCACGCTGCCGCTGACGGGTGTGTCTTCGTCCGTGGTCTTGGCGTAGTCGGGCACCGTCGGTGCGTCGTTGATGTTCTGCTCGTTGAGCGTGACGGGGATGGTGGTCGTGGCCGTGCCATCGGTCGCACCGATCACCAGCGCGTGCGCGTTGGCGCCTGCTTCGTAGTCGTTGACGAAAGCTGCAGCGCCTGCCGGCGTGAGGCTGATCTCGCCCGTGACCGGGTCGATGGCGAAGTAGCCCTGGTCGTTGCCCGAGAGGATGCTGTAGGTGACGTTCGCGCTGTCGATGTCGGTGGCTTGGACCGTGCCGAGCACGGTGCCCGCGGGGCGGTTCTCGTCGTAGCCGAAGACGTAGCCGGTGGCCGTGTCGACCGGCGTGCCGCCGCCGTCGACGAAGACCGGGGCGTCGTTGACGGGGTCGATGGTCACGGTCACCGTGCTGGTGGTCGTGCCGCCGTGGCCGTCGCTGACCGTGACGGTGAACGTGTCGGTGCCGTTGAAGTCGGCGTTGGGTGTGTACGTGTAGGTGCCGTCCGCGTTGACCGTGACCGTGCCGTTCGCGGGGTCGCTGCCCTTCACGTAGGTCAGCGTGTCGCCGTCGACGTCGCTGCCGACGACCTGGCCGCTGACGGGTGTGTCTTCGTCCGTCGTTTGGGCGTAGTTGGGCACCGTCGGCGCGTCGTTCACCGGGTCGATCGTGACCGTCACCGTGCTGGTGGTCGTGCCGCCATGGCCGTCGCTCACGGTGACGGTGAACGTGTCGGTGCCGTTGAAGCTCGCGCTGGGGACGTAGGTGTAGGTGCCATCGGCGTTGACCGTGACGCTGCCATGCGCAGGGCCGTTGCCCAGTGCATACGTCAGCGCGTCGCCGTCCACGTCGCTGCCGATCACTTGACCGCTGACGGGGGTGTCTTCGTCCGTGGTCTGGGCGTAGTTGGGCACCGTGGGGGCGTCGTTCACCGGATCGACGGTGACCGTGATGGTGCTGGTCGTCGTGCCGCCGTGGCCGTCGCTCACCGTGACGGTGAACGTGTCGGTGCCGTTGAAGTTGGCGCCGGGGACGTAGGTGTACGTGCCATCGGCGTTGACCGTGACGGTGCCATGTGCCGGGTCGCTGCCCTTCACGTACGTGAGCGTGTCGCCGTCGACGTCGCTGCCGACCACTTGCCCGCTGACGGGGGTGTCTTCGTTCGTGGTCTCGGTGTAGTTGGGCGCCGTCGGTGCGTCGTTGACCGGATTGATGGTCACGTTCACGGTGCTGGTGGTCGTGCCGCCGTGGCCGTCGCTCACCGTGACGGTGAACGTGTCGGTGCCGTTGAAGTTGGCGCCGGGCGTGTAGGTGTACGTGCCGTCGGGATTGACCGTGACGGTGCCGTGCGCTGGATCGCTGCCCTTCGCGTACGTGAGCGTGTCGCCGTCGACGTCGCTGCCGACCACTTGCCCGCTGACGGGGGTGTCTTCGTTCGTGGTCTCGACGTAGTTGGGCACCGTCGGTGCATCGTTGACCGGGTTGACGGTCACGTTGACGGTGCTGGTGGTGGTGCCGCCGTGACCGTCGTTCACCGTCACCGTGAAGCTGTCGGTGCCGTTGAAGTTCACACCAGGGACGTAGGTGTAGGTGCCATCCGCGTTGACCGTCACCGTGCCGTGCGCGGGGTCGCTGCCCTTCGTGTAGGTCAGCGTGTCGCCATCGACGTCGCTGCCGACGACCTGGCCGCTGACAGGCGTGTCTTCGTCCGTGGTCTCGGTGTAGTTGGGCGCCGTCGGTGCGTCGTTGACCGGGTTGATGGTCACGTTCACCGTACTGGTGGTCGTTCCACCGTGACCGTCGCTCACCGTCACCGTGAAGCTGTCGGTGCCGTTGAAGTTGGCGCCAGGGACGTAGGTGTAGGTGCCATCCGCGTTGACCGTGACCGTGCCATGCGCCGGATCGCTGCCCTTGGTGTAGGTCAGCGTGTCGCCGTCGACGTCGCTGCCGACGACCTGACCGTTGACGGGCGTGTCTTCGTTCGTGGTCTCGGTGTAGTTGGGCACCGTGGGTGCGTCGTTCACCGGATCGACAGTGACGGTGATGGTGCTGGTCGTCGTGCCGCCGTGGCCGTCGCTCACCGTGACGGTGAAGCTGTCCGTGCCGTGGAAATTGGCGCCGGGAACGTAGGTGTACGTGCCGTCGGCATTGACGGTGACCGTGCCATGCGCCGGATCACTGCCCTTGGTGTAGGTCAGCGCGTCGCCGTCGACGTCGCTGCCGACGACCTGGCCGTTGACGGGCGTGTCTTCGTTCGTCGTCTCGGTGTAGTTGGGGACTGTCGGTGCATCGTTCACCGGATCGACAGTGACGGTGACGGTGCTGGTCGTCGTGCCGCCATGGCCATCGCTCACGGTGACGGTGAACGTGTCGGTGCCGTTGAAGTTGGCATTCGGGGTGTAGGTATAGGTGCCGTCCGCGTTGACCGTCACCGTGCCGTTCGCGGGGTCGCTACCCTTCACATAAGTCAGCGTGTCGCCATCCACGTCGCTGCCGGTCACTTGTCCGCTGACGGGCGTGTCTTCGTTCGTCGTCTCGGTGTAGTTGGGGACTGTCGGTGCGTCGTTGACCGGGTTGATGGTCACGTTCACTGTGCTGGTGGTCGTACCACCGTGGCCGTCATTCACCGTGACGGTGAAGCTGTCGGTGCCATTGAAGTTAGCACCTGGGGTGTAGGTGTACGTGCCATCGGCATTGACCGTCACCGTGCCGTGCGCTGGGTCGCTGCCCTTCGTGTAGGTCAACGTGTCGCCATCGACGTCGCTGCCGACCACTTGCCCGCTGACGGGTGTGTCTTCGTTCGTGGTCTTGGTGTAGTCGGGCACCGTGGGTACATCGTTCACCGGATCGACGGTGACCGTGATGGTGCTCGTCGTCGTGCCGCCATGGCCGTCGCTCACCGTGACGGTGAACGTGTCAGTGCCGTGGAAATTCGGGTTCGGCGTGTAGACGTACGTGCCATCGGGATTGACCGTGACAGCACCGTTCGAAGGATTGCTGCCCTTGGTGTAGGTCAACGCGTCACCATCGACGTCGCTGCCGACGACCTGGCCGCTGACAGGCGTGTCTTCGTCCGTGGTCTCGGTGTAGTTAGGCGCCGTCGGTGCGTCGTTGACCGGGTTGATGGTCACGTTCACGGTGCTGGTGGTGGTGCCGCCGTGGCCGTCGCTCACCGTGACGGTGAAGCTGTCGGTGCCGTTGAAGTTCGTACCCGGGTTGTAGGTGTACGTGCCATCAGCGTTGACCGTGACGGTGCCATGTGCCGGGTCGCTGCCCTTGGTGTACGTCAGCGCGTCGCCATCGACGTCACTGCCGACGACCTTGCCGCTGACCGGCGTGTCTTCATTCGTGGTCTCGATGTAGTTGGGCGCCGTCGGTGCGTCGTTGACCGGATTGATGGTCACGTTCACCGTGCTGGTGGTCGTGCCACCGTGGCCGTCGCTCACCGTCACGGTGAAGCTGTCCGTGCCGTTGAAGTTGGCGCCGGGGACGTAGGTGTACGTGCCATCGGCGTTGACCGTGACCGTGCCGTGTGCCGGGTCGCTGCCCTTGGTATAGGTCAGCGCGTCGCCATCGACGTCGCTGCCAACGACCTGGCCGCTGACCGGCGTGTCTTCGTTCGTGGTCTGGTTGTAGTTGGGCGCCGTCGGCGCGTCGTTGACCGGGTTGATGGTCACGTTCACCGTGCTGGTGGTCGTGCCGCCGTGGCCGTCGCTCACCGTCACGGTGAAGCTGTCCGTACCGTGGAAGTTGGCACCCGGGGTGTAGGTGTAGGTGCCGTCGGCGTTGACCGTGACGGTGCCATGTGCCGGGTCGCTGCCCTTCACGTACGTGAGCGTGTCGCCATCCACGTCACTGCCGACGACCTTGCCGCTGACCGGCGTGTCTTCGTTCGTCGTCTCGTTGTAGTCGGGCGCCTCGGGCGCGTCGTTGACGGGCGAGACCGTCACCGTCACCGTGCTCGTCGTCGTCCCGCCATGGCCATCACTCACCGTGACAGTGAAGCTGTCCGTCCCATGGAAGTCCGGGTTCGGCGTGTACGTGTACGTGCCATCCGGGTTGACCGTCACCGTGCCGTGCGCTGGATCGCTGCCCTTCGTGTAGGTCAGCGTGTCGCCGCTGTCGATGTCGCTGCCGGTCACGCGGCCGCTCACGGGCGTGTCTTCGGTCGTGGTCTCGGTGTAGTCGGGCGCGGTGGGCGCGTCGTTCACGGGCGAGACGGTCACGGGCACCGTGACGGTGGTGGTGCCGCCCTTGCCATCGCTGACGGTCACTTCGAAGCTGTCGGGCCCTTCGTAGCCGGGCTTGGGCGTGTAGACGAACTGGCCCGTGGTCGGATCGACGGTGACGGTGCCGTGCTCGGGGCCCTTGGCGACGGTGTAGGTCAGCGTGTCACGGTCGGGGTCGGTCGCCTGCACTTGTCCGCTAACGGGCTTGTCCTGGTCGGTGACGACAGGATCGGCCTTGCCTTCGGGGCCGCGGTTCTGCGCGGGCAGCAACGGCGGGATGAAGGCCGGGCCACCACCGCCACCGCCGCCACCGCTCGCGGCGGCACCAACGCCCAGCACGCCGAGCGCGCCCAGCAGCCAGCCCGGCACGCCGTCGGGCAGCAAGGCGCCGCCGGCGTCGTTCCATTCGATCTCGGTGAAGTGGAAGTCTTTCCAGGGCGCGGTGTACTGGCCCCACCACTGCACGCCGGCGCCGTCCTCGAGCACGAGGTCGTTGCGGCCGGCGTCGGGGTACTCGGCGAAGAAGCCGCGCACGGCGACTTCCTGGCCGTCGCGCAGCACGAGCACGAGGTCGTCGCCGCGGCGCTCGAACTTGAGCACGCTCTCGGGCGCGATCTTCAGCGTGACGATCGACGGGCGATCCAGAACCAGAGGGGCTTCCGCCGTCGCTTTGCGGGATGACGCGCCACCAGACTTGTAAACAGCTTCCATGATTGGTCTTTCTCCTTGACTCCGGACCTCGGGCGAGCCCTCGCTTTCAGCGAACAGCCCGGGTCGCACGTTGGGAAATCTCGAAGGCCGCGGGTGGCTCTCGAGGACTCGCCAGCGAGACCCGGTGCGCGGGTCACGCAGGCTTGCGCTTGCATGGGGCCGGATTCTTGGTTCGGGGGGGTGTCCGGACTTTTGCCGGAGAGGCCGTGGCGTTTGCCGTGGCGTACAACTGTTCACAAACGTGTGTGAATGTCGAATACTTCACACGATTGGCCAAAGAAATTCAGCAATTCGCAAGTCAGGAAAGCGAGCGCTGGCGGCCTTTTGGCTTACGGGCTTTTGCCGGAGCGTCCAATTCTTTTGATGGACGGAATCGGCCCGGCTATTTGCTGCAATACCGAACGGGCCCTGTCCAGCGCCCCGTTTCCCCTCTGACAGACCCCCTCGCTGCGGCACCTTTTTTAAGGCCTCGGGCGTCAATGGCGGGTGAATCGATCAGGAATGAAGACCGGTCATTGGATGAATTTGCATTTCTTGTGACAATGATTACCAAATTAATTTCTTGGTTACATTGTTTCGGCCACAGAGCGTTCCAACGCGGTGCCGGCGCCCCCTCTTTCCATGTCCTATTGGTCACCTCCGGAGCCCCGGAGAGCTCATCTGCTGGTTGTCGACGACAACGTTGACGAACTCAAGCTCTTGCTGGAAACGCTGCGGGGCACCGGCTACCGCATCACGCTCGCCTTCGACGCGATGGAGGGCTACCGGCGGGCGACGACGCTGCAGATGGACCTGGTGCTGCTGGACGTGCGCCTGGGCGGCACCGACGGGTTTGCCGCCTGCCGCCTGCTGAAGGCCGACCCGGCCACGGCGGACATTCCGGTGATCTTCGTGACCTCGTCGGCCAGCCTGGAAGAGCGCCTGACGGGCCTGCGGGCCGGCGCGGTCGACTACATCGTGAAGCCCTTCGACCCGGCCGAGGTGATGGCCCGCGTCGAAATTCACCTGGCGCTGGCGGAATCCCGCAGGGCGCGCACCGCCCCTGCCC